>NZ_JAZHPF010000002.1:300000-436673 GCF_036543075.1 Deinococcus sp. YIM 134068 | reverse complement strand
CAGTCTGGAGCTGAGCCAGGACAGCCTGGTAGAGTCGAGGAGCGTCCCCGGCGGCATTTTCAGTTGTCACAAACAGAAAGTGTCCCCTACCGGGGACGCTTTCTCATACTTTCTGTCAGGCGGTCAGCCCTGCTGGGACGCCGCTAGGAGGAGGCTCAGAAGGGCCTGTCACCCTGAGCACAGCGAAAGGTTCCCGCGACGGGAGATGTTTCGCTGACGCTCAGCATGACGACACGTTCGCGCCCTGCTGTGGGGACATTCCGCGAGAGGTCGGCCCACGTCCAATCCAGGGGGGGAAGACCGAACGACCCCCACTCCCCTCTCAACGCCTGAGGTGAATTACGGATTGAACATTGAAGGCGTGTTCGTCGTCCAGCAGGAGGACGAGCGTCGTTCGTTCCCCCTCCCCAGCCCCCTCCTTCTCAGCTCTGCAAATCTCTCGCAGGGGGAGAGGAAGCAAAAAGCTTGTCTGCAACGCCGGCTTTCTCCTGCACATCAGGCGTTGTCAGGACTCCGGCGGCACCGTCCAGACCTCGCCGGGCCGCACCCCCAATCCCAACGTCTGACCCGGCGTGAGCGCCTCCTCCAGGGGCCACAGGGCCGTCGAATGCAGGCCGTCCCCGGTTCGCACCGTCACCCGCTGCCCGGTCCCCGCGAAGACGACGCGCGTCACCTGTCCGGTGAACTGGCCCCCAGGCACGAGCTGTTCGGCGCGCAGAACGACCGTGACGGGGCCGTGGCGCTCGGTCGCGGCGGGCAACGTCCCCAGTACGGTCTGCACCTCACGCCCCCGCTGCACGCCGGGCAGGAGGTTCTCGGCACCCAGCAGGGCCGCGACCGCCGCCGAGGCGGGACGGGCGTACACCTCGGCGGGCGTGCCCACCTGCGCCAGCCGCCCGCCGTGCAGCACGCCGAGGCGCTGGCCGAACGCGAAGGCCTCCTCCCCGTCGTGGGTGACGAGGATGCTGGGCACGTCCTGCCCGTCCAGCAGCGTGACGAGCCACTCGCGCAATCGGCGGCGCAACGGGGCGTCGAGGGCGCTGAGGGGTTCGTCGAGGAGCAGCAGGCGGGGCCGGGCGGCCAGGGTGCGCGCCAGGGCCGCCCGCTGGGCCTGCCCGCCGGAGAGCTGATGGGGGCGGGCGCGGGCCTGCGCCATGAGGTCGGTGCGGACCAGCATCTCGTCCACCCGGCGGCGCACCTCCGCGTCGGGCAGCCCCGCCACGCGCGGCCCGAACGCCACGTTCTCCCGGACGGTGAGGTGCGGAAACAGCAGCGGTGCCTGAAAGACCAGCCCCACCCCCCGGCGCTCGGCGGGCACCCCCAGCACGCTCCGCCCGGCCACGCGGATGTCCCCGCCGTCCGGCGTCTCGAAGCCCGCCACACAGCGCAGCAGGGTGCTCTTGCCGCTTCCGGAGACCCCCAGCAGCGCGAGCCGCTCGCCCGCCGCCACGCTCAGGGACACACCTTCCAGCACGGGCGGCCCGCCGGGATACGTCTTGCCGAGGTCCAGCACCTCCAGACCCATCATCCCCGGCACACTCACGCGCCCGCCACCCGGAAGCGCGTCCCCAGCGCGGCGTAGGCGAGCAGGGGCGGCAGCAGCGTCACGAGGGCGGTGGCCGCCGTGAGGGCCGTGTCGCCCCCCTGCGTGGTGGCGACGAGGAGGACGGGCAGGGTAAGGACCGCGCCGCCCCCCACCATCAGCGTGAGCAGGTACTCGTTCCACGACACGAGGAAGCACACGGCGAGGCAGGCCCCCAGGCCCGGCCACACGGCGGGCAGCGTGACGCGGCACCACACCTGCGCCCGCCGCGCCCCCAGCGAGCGGGCCTGTTCCTCCAGCCGCCCGTCGTGGCGCTCGAAGGTGGCGGTCAGGAGGGCCACGGCGTAGGGCGTCACCGGAATCAGGTGCGCGAGCAGCACGCCCGCGCCCGTGTCCGTCAGGCCCAGCCGGACGAACACCACCGTGACGCCCATCACGGCGGCGAAGGCGGGCAGCAGCAGCGGCGCGAGGAGGGGCACCCGCAGGGGGGAGTCCGGGCGACGGGCGAGCGCGCGGGCGGCGGGGCACGCGAGCGCCGTACCCAGGGCCGCACTCGCCGCCGCCACCCACAGGCTGTTTCCCAGCGCCTCCGGCAACCGCGACTCCGGGGAGAGGAGGGACGCCCAGCCCCGCGCGCTCCATTCCCCCGGCAGCAGCGCCGGGTAGTACCAGCGCAGCGTCCACGACAGCACGAGCAGCAGGACGAGCGGCAGGACGGCCTGAAGCGCCAGCAGGAGGGCCAGGGGGACCATCTTCCCCCCCAGCCTCCTCACCGCCGCCCCCGCCCCGCCCGCAGGTACGCGAACAGCAGGCCGGAGCTGACGAGCGCCAGCAGCAGGCTCGCGGCCAGCCCCAGCGGACGCCGGGCGAGGTCAGGGTCGGTATAGAGGCGGTACGCGGTGACGCTCAGGGGCGCGGGGGCGGTGGGGCCGAGGAGGAGCGGCACCTCGTACACGCCGAACGCGAAGGCGAACACCAGCAGCGAGGCGGCGGTGACGGCGGGGCGCACGGCGGGCCACACCACCGCGCGCAGCCGTGCCGGGCGACCGGCCCCCAGGCTGCGGGCAGCCTCCTCCAGCCGGGGGTCGAGCCGGGCGAGCGCGGCGAGGGCCACCACCGCCACGAAGGGCGTCTCCTTCGCCGCGAGTTCGAGCAGCACCCCCAGCGCGAGGGGATCGAACACCAGCGCCGGGAAGTCCGCCGGGGAGGCCGTCAGCCCCGCCGCGTGCGTGAGGCGCGAGGCCAGCCCCCCCTGCGAGAGCAGGTGCACCGTCACGAGCGCGGCGACCACATGCGGCAGCGGCAGCGTGGCCCCCAGCAGCCAGCGCAACGGACTGCGCGCCGCCGTGTGCCGCAGTGCCAGCGCCAGCCCGGTCCCCAGCCCGGCGGCGAGCAGGGTGGCCGCGCCCGCCAGCCACAGGCTCAGCCCCAGCGACCGCCAGAAGGCCGTATCCGTCAGTAGCGTCCGGTACGCCGCCAGCGTGAGACGGGAGCTGCCGTCGTCCCCCAGCAGCCCCACGCTCTGCACGGCGGCGAGCAGCAGCCCCCCACCGAACAGCAGCCCCGTCACCGCCAACGCGGGCAAAAAGGGGAGGAGACCGCGCACTCTAAGCGGCACCCATCCGACGAGGCGGGAGGGGATGGACGAACAGAATTGGGGGAAGCGTCGGAGTTGTTGCGGACATTCGGGCAACGAAAGATAACAACATCGACACGTCAGATTTGAGCTTTTTCCCCTCCCCCTTGAGGGGGGAGGCCGGGAGGGGGTGAGCGAGCATGGCGTCCCCGGAGAAGAGGACGACCAACCGCTGGAGCTGCCCACCATACGCTCTCAATTGGACTCCAACCCCTTCACAGTACACCCTCAGAAACCCCGCTTTGAAGCCTCTCCTCTCGGTTGAAAGAAGGGCGAGCGGTGCTCGCCACCCCTCTCCCCAGCCCTCTCCCGCAAGGGGAGAGGGAGCAGAAGAATGCGTCCTGACGCGGTGGTTTCCTTTTTCCCACGCCCCCATACCACCGGGCCGGGACTCCGCTCACTTCACGAGGTTCTGAAAGCCGCGCTGGATGCGGTCGTCGTACTGGGCGGGGAGGTCGCCGTAGGCGGCGCGGTTCAGGCGGGCCGGGTCGAGCGTGTACGGGCCGACCTTCAGGGCACCCTGCACCCGCCCCGCGTAGGCCGCGCTCACCTTTGCCGGGTTGATGGCGAGGCCGTCACCCCAGGTCGAGCCGCCCAGCTTGCGCGCTTGCAGCTCCGGGTCGAGGAGCAGGTTCGCCAGCACCATCGCGCCCGCCGCGCTCCGGGCGTTGGCGGGGATGCCGACGTAGTGGTAGTCGCTCACCGTGCCCGCGTCGAAGAGGTACACCCGCGCCGTCTTCGGAAGCTGCCCGCTTTCCACCTCCGCCGCGATGCCCGCCTTGTTCTGCACGAAGGCGAAGTCCACCTCCCCGTTGGCGAGCAGGCGGTACTGCTCGGCGATGCTCGCGGGGAAGGTCCGCCCGCCGCGCCACAGGTTCGGGCGCAGGCCGGAGAGGTACGACCACAGCACCGGGGACGCCTTCTGCCAGCGGGCCTCGTCGAAGGCCCCTGTCCATGCCTGCGGGCCGCCGTTCAGCTCCACGAGCGCCATCCGCAGGAAGCGGTTGCCGTAGAAGTCGGGCGGGGCGACGAAGGTGAAGCGGCCCGGATTCCTCCCCGCCCACGCCGCCAGCGCCGGGAAGGAGCGGGGCAGGTCCTCCGCCCTCACTCGCGCGCTGTCGTACACGTACTGCCACTGGGTGCTGCCCCAGGGCGACTCGGCCCCGTTCACCGGATAGCCGAAGTCGTTGCGGACGGACGGGTTCTGCCAGTCCACGTAGCGCGCGTTCGGGAGGCGCTCGGCCCAGCCCTCCAGCAGGAGCTTCGCCTGCCGGGCGGTGCGGAAGTTCTCCCCGTTGATCCAGATCAGGTCCACGCTGCCGCCGCTGGTCCTCCCGGCCCGCTTCTCGGCGAGGACGCGGTTCACCGCGAGGGCGGTGTCGGCCACGGGCACCCGGCGCACGGTGACACCCAGGCGGCGCGCAGCGGGGGCGACCACCGTGTCCACGTAGCGGTTGATGTTGTCGCTGCCGCCCCACATGTAGAAGTTGACCGTCTGCCCGCGTGCCTCACGGGTCACGGCGGGCCAGTCGGCGGGGTTCGGGGCGGCCAGGGCGAGGCAGGGCAGGGTCAGCAGGAGCAGGGTCACGTATCTCATGGGGGTCTCCTCGGGGAAGTCGCCGCGCCTCTATGCGGGCGTGCAGTTCGGGAAAGGCGGGGTCGATGTCGAAGCGGTACCCGTCCCAGAAGCCGTCGCGCTCGGGCACATACCGCCGGGGCGGGGGCAGGTCGCCCGCGAGGGCCGCGTCCTTCATCTCGCGTTGCAGCTGGGCGCGCAGGAGGTCCGGGGGGGTGGCGACCACCTCCGGGGCCGGGACGGGCGGCAGCACCCGCAGGCCCATCCTCACGCCGTAGCGCAGCGCCGGGCCGAAGGGGTGCTCCCAGACGCAGTGCCCCCCCGTCAGCACGACGGGCAGCAGGGGCGCGCCCAGGTGTCGGGCGAGCGCGAAGGCCCCCGGCTGGAAGGCCGTCTCCAGCCCCAGCACCGACCCCTGCGGGAAGAGGGCGAGGCTCTCCCCGCCCGCCAGCACCTCGCCCCCCGCGCGCAGCAACTGCCGGTATGCCGCCGCGCCCCGCTCCGGGCGGACGCACAGATGTCCCAGCCGCGTAATCGCCGGGCCGACGAGCGGCCACCCGAAAATCTCGTCGCGGGCCGCGAACCGCAGTGGCAGCGGCAGGGTCAGCAGGGCGGGCACGTCGAGGAGGCTCTCGTGCAGGGCCACCACCACGAACGGCCCACCGCGCAGCTGCTCCAGCCCCGTGACCTCCAGCCGCACCCGCAGATGCCGCAGCAGGGCGAGGCTGGCCTCCCGCTGCCGCGCCGTGCGCTCGTCCGGCGTCAGCCCCTCGGGAAGGGCCGCGAGTGTGCGCGCCAGCCGGGACAGCAGGGGCCGCCCGGCCAGCGTCAGCCGCAGCCACCCGGCGGGCGTGACGGGGCGCAGGCGCAGCCGGGGCGGGAGGGAGGCGGGGAGGGGCGCGGTCACGGCCTTCCCATCCTGCCCGCCGCCGCCCGGCCCCGGCTGTCCGAGAAGGTACAGAAGGCCCACGTGGGGGTGGAGGGAGAGGAGCAGGGCGGTCAGCCGCCAGCGAACCTCGGACGCTCGGGACCCTCCGAGGTCGGTATGTCCTCCCTCGTCGCCATGTGAGCCTTCCCGCGTCGTCTCGTCCCCCGCCACGAGGAGTGTGTCCGCCGTGAGACGCCTCGGGGGGTTCGGCTTGGGACGCGCGCCTGAGCGACTCACCCTTCACGCCGGGCAGCCGGTGAGCTACCCTCGGCTCCTGATGTCGGTCCCCAACGCCCGTGCCGGAGGTGTGAGATGAGCAGCGAAGCGAACGTTTCCTCCGGGTCCCCGTCCCTTCCCGACCTGCTGGGGGCCGTCCGCGCCTGGCAGGAGGGGGGGGAGGCCGACCGGGACGCCCCCACCCTCCCGCTCACCCGGCTGGGAGGCGAACATGGCGTTCTCGTGCAGGAGTTGATCGGGGCGCTGCTGGAGGACGCCACCCGGCAGGGCGCGGGGGCGGACGGGGGCACCACCGACGACTGGCGGACGGAACTCCTCGCTTGCCGGGCGCGGACGTGGGCATCCCCCGCCGCCGCCGGGCTGCTCGTCGGCCCCACGGTGCTGATCCTCACCGACGGGCGGCGGGGCGTGGCCGTGCGCGCGGGCAGCCTGCGCCGACTGCCGGGCGGGACGAGCGCCTCCCTGCTGCTGCTGTGCCAGACCATCGTGATGGCCGACGGCGCGGTGGACGCCCAGGAACTCGGCAAACTGCGTCAGCAGCGCATCGAGTCCACCTCCACCTCCCTGTCGGAGATCAAGCCCGTCTCCTGACCCGCGCCCTCTCCCCCACCTGAGCCGGGCCGTGGAGGGGCGTGAAGGCCCGTGAAGGCGACGGTCACGGGCACGCGCGGGGCGGTGCCGAGAATGGGCCGCGTCCGCCGAGGGGCGGGGGGAGGTCCGGATGTTCGACGCGGTGAAGTGGGGCGAGGTGTTCCTGCCCGGCGTGCCGGTGCTGGAGATTCTGGTGCGCGGCACGGTGATGTCTCTGCTGATCTTCGTGCTCCTGCGCGTGACGCAGCAGCGGCAGGCGGGCGGCCTGAGCGTGACGGACGTGCTCGTGGTGGTCCTCATCGCCGACGCCGCCGGACCTGCGCTCAGTGGCGGGGAGGCGTCCTCGATCCTCGACGGTGCCCTCCTCGTGGCGACGATCATGTTCTGGAGCTTCGCCCTGAACTGGCTGGCGTCCCAGCTCCCCGTCATCGACCGCTTCGTGCATCCGCCGCCGCTGCCGCTCGTGCGCGACGGCAGGCTGCTGCCCCGCAACATGCGCCGTGAACTCGTCACGCGCGAGGAACTGCTCACCCAGCTCCGTGAGCCGAGCAGGGCGTGGAGGACTTCGGCGACGTGAGGGCGGCCTACATGGAGGGCGACGGCAGCATCAGCGTCATTACGCGCGCGACGCCCAACCGCACCCACGCGGGCGGGGAGGGGGACGGAAATCCTCAAGGCCGCGTTGGGGTAGGGCTTCCCCGCACCCCGCCCAACCTTTCTACGCTGCGGAGGTGACTCCACGTCCCTCCCGGCTCCTCACCCTGCGCTCCCACCGCCGCTCCTTCCTCCCTGCCCTGCTCCTCGGCGTGGGGCTGCCGCTCGCCGTCGTGGCCTTTCTCGCGCAGCACTTCGCCTTCGGCGGGGGGCTGGGCTTCGAGCGCGGCCTGAGCGAGACTTTGCGGGGCGTCCGCACGCCCACCGGGGACGGCGTGGCGCGGGCGCTGGACAGGCTGGGAGACGGCTGGCTCGTCCTGCCGCTGGCCGCCGTGATCGCCGGGGTGCTGTTCCGGGTTCGCCGCCCGCTGGGATGGTTCGTCCTGGCGACGGTCGGTGGGGCGGCCCTCCTCCACACGGCCCTGCGCGCGGTGGTGGACCGTCCCCGGCCCGTGCTGGAGGGGGCGCTCCTGAGCGAGACGGGCGCGGGCTTTCCGAGCGGGCACGTGGTCTTCTCGGCGGCCCTCGTCCTCGCCCTGGCCGCCGTGCTGTGGCCGACGCGGGCGCGGTGGGTCGTCCTCGTCCTCGGCACCCTGTGGGTCGTGGCGATGGGCTGGGCGCGCGTCTACGCCGGGGTCCACCACGCGGCGGACGTGGTGGCGGCGCTCCTCCTCTCTTTGGGATGGGGACTGGCGATGATCGCCGTGTTCAGGCCGGAGCACGTTCTCGAACGCTGAGAACTTCCGCCGAAGCGCGTAAGGTTTGACCCAAGCTCTGCCGTTGTCAGGGGCATGTAAACGCGGACTTCTCCCCGTGCTCGACAGGCCCAGGGAGCGGGGAAACAAGCCCTGACCCCACTGGACGCAATTTTAAAGAGCCTCGTTTCAAAGATGAGCGTTGGGGGTAGCTTCTCATACTTCGGGGTGGGATTCTTCACAATTTGAATCCGGGGGGGTAGGGTTTTTCTCAAGTCGATGGCGCTCCTGCCTGGTGGAGACGCTGCCGGCAGGTGGAGTGTGGGCCGCTCCCCTGCCGTTTTCTTTGCCATTTCCCGCAGGTGCCCGAATCCCCCCTCTATGACCCTTGCCCCCTTCCCCTCCCCCCTTTCCCGGCCCCCACGGGTGGCCCTCTATACGGAGGGCACCTACCCGCAGGCACACGGCGGCGTGAGCGTGTGGGTGGACCAGCTCGTGCGCGGGCTGGGGGACCACGCCTTCACGGTGGGGGCGATCACGGGCACGACCTTCGCGCGCCCGGCGCTGGAATTGCCCGCCAACGTGACGGTCCGGCAGGTGCCGCTGTGGGACGCCCCGCTGCCCGGCCCGCGCCCCGACCCCGCGCGCACGGCGGCGACGCTGAGTGCCTACGCGACGCTGCTGGACGCCCTGTGCACGCTGGACCTGCCCGGCTTCGGGGCGGCGTTGCGGCGGCTCAGCGACCTGGGGGAGCACGGGAGCCTGACGGGTGTGCTGGACGGCGCGCGGGCCACCCGGCTCACGCTGGAGGTGTGGCGGGGTCACGCACGGCGGCAATCGGGCGACCGCACGCCCGGACGCCCCCGGCTGCCCCTTCCCACCGTGGCCGACGCGCTGGACGTGCAGGTGTGGCTGGAACACAGCCTGCGCCCGCTGGCGACGCCGCCCCCCGAGGCGGACGTGGGGCACGCGGTGAGCAACGGCTTCGCGGCGCTGCTCGCCCTGCACGGGCGCTGGCAGCGGGGCACGCCCTTCGTCCTCACCGAGCATGGCGTCTACCTGCGCGAGCGGTATCTGGAATTCCGGCACGCGGGCCACAGCACGGGGTTCAAGGCGCTGCTGCTGCGCTTCTACCGCCTGCTGTGCAGCCTCGCCTATCAGGAGGCCGCGCTGATCCTCCCCGGCTCGCATTACAACCGCCGCTGGGAGGAGCGGCTGGGGGCCGACCCCGACCGCATCCAGTGCGTGTACAACGGCATCGACCCCGACGTGTTTCCGCCAGCGGAGAGCGAGCCGGAGGCCCCCGTCGTGAGCTGGGTGGGGCGGGTGGACCCCCTCAAGGACCTGGAGACCCTGATCCGGGCCTTCGCGCTCGTGCGGCGGCGCACGCCGGGGGCGCGGCTGCGGCTGTTCGGGGGCACGCCCGCCGGAAACGAGGGCTACGAGCGCCACTGCCGCCAGGTCACGGCGGAGCTGGACCTCGGCGGGCACGTCACCTTCGAGGGCCGGGTGCCCGACATCACCGAGGCGTACCGGGCGGGGCAGGTCGTGGCGCTCACCAGCGTCTCGGAGGGCTTTCCCTACACGGTGATCGAGGCGATGGCGATGGGCCGCCCCCCGGTCGCCACGCGGGTCGGCGGCGTGCCCGAGGCGGTGGGCGAGGCGGGATTGATCGTGCGCCCGCGCGACGCGATGGGGGTGGCGAGCGCCCTGAACCGGCTGCTGGCCGACGCGCCCCTCCGCGCCCGGCTGGGGCAGGCCGCCCGAGCGCGGGTGATGGAGCTGTTCACGCTCGACGGCTGCCTGGAGGCGTACCGCCGCGCCTACCCCGTCGCGCTCGCCGGGGGGCCGGGATGACGCGCCCGGTGCGGGAGCCGCTGCCGGGCCGTCTGCGCGAGGTAGACCTGCGGCTGGCCCCCGAACGCGCCCGCGCCGTGGACATGCTGGAAATCGCCGCCTACCTGGAGGCCGACGGCCTGAGCGACGAGCACCTGCGCGACCGCTACGGGGCGGGGGGCCTCTTCCGGGCCGCCGAGCTGCTGTACGCGCAACGTGGCTCGGGTCGGGACCTCGACCGCCGGACGCGGGCAGCCGCCCCCGCCTTCCCGTGGCGCACCCTGCTGCGCGGTCCCCTCTACCTGCTGCCGGGGGTGACGGGGCTGCTCATCACGGGCACCCTGGGGCCGGGGGCGACGGCGGCCTTCGGATTCGCGGCGGCCTTCGGGTGGGGCCACGTCATGCTCGTCGCGGCGCTGCGCTACGCCGAGCCGCTGGGGGTGCCGGGGCGGGCGCTGCGGGCGGCACTGCTCGGCGGAACGCTCGTGGGCGCGGCGGGTGGTGCGCTGGCGGCGGGCGTTTCCGACGCCCTCCCCTCGGCCCCCCTCGGTGCCCTCGTCGGCGGGGCGGTGGCGCTGGCGGGCGGGGCGGCGGGCGTGCTGCTCGCCTACGGGCGGACCGGGCTGTTCGCGGCGGCCTTCGCGCCCGCGCTCCTCGCCGCCGGGGTGGTCGTCGCGCTGCCCTCCGCTCCGGCGGCGCTGGCGGCCCTCGCGCTGCTCGCCGCGCTGCCGGGCTACGCGGCGTGGAGCCTCACTCGGGCAGCGGGCCTCCTCGCGGTGACGTGGCTCACCTTCGCGCCGGGGCTGCGGCTGGCGGCCTACGGCTGGGCGCTCTCCGCCGCGTGCGTGGCGCTGGGCACCCGGCTGGGCACCCCCGCGCTGCTGCCCCTCGTCCTGAGCGCCGGGCTGCTGGAGGGGGGCGTGTGGCACCTGCAAGAACGCCTGCAACACGCGGCGCGCGGGGTGGGCGACCTCGCGGCGCTGCGGCGGCGGGGGCGGCTGACGGTGGCCCTCGTGACCGCCGCCTACGCGCTCGCCCTCGCGGTGGGCGTGCGGGTGCTCGCCGCGCCCGCGCTGGGTATCCCCTCCCTTCCGCCCGAGGCGGCGACCGTCGTTCCGGCAGCCGGGGCAGCTTTGCTCCTGAGCGCGTGGCTCGCCAACCACGGGCGCGCACCTCTCCTCGCCGCGCTGTGGCTCGGGGCCGCCCTGACCCTCGCGTTCTCCCCCCTGTCCCCCACCCTCCTGCTGCCCCTCCTCGCCCTCTCGCTGCTGGTGCCGACCCTCGGTGCCCTGCAAGACCCCCGGAGCTACCGATGACCCACCCCGCCGTCCCCATCCCCTCCCGCCGCGCCCCGTCCGGGCGTCCCCTCGTCGCCGTGACGGGTGCGGACGGCTTCATCGGCTCGCACCTCACCGAGGAACTCGTCCGGTCAGGCTCCCGCGTCCGCGCGATGGCGGTCTACAACTCGCAGGGGTCCTACGGCTGGCTCGACACGCTCGGCCCCGAGGTGATGGAGCACGTGGAGGTCCAGCTCGGCGACGTGCGCGACGCGGGCAGCGTCCGGGCGCTGATGCTGGGGGCGGGGGCGGTGTACCACCTCGCCGCGTTGATCGCCATCCCCTACTCCTACGTGGCCCCGCGCTCCTACGTGGAGACGAACGTCACCGGGACGCTGAACGTGCTGGAGGCCGCCCGCGAACTCGGCACGCCCAGGGTCGTCCACACGAGCACGAGCGAGGTGTACGGCACGGCGCGCACGGTGCCCATCCACGAGTCGCACCCGCTTCAGGGCCAGTCGCCGTACTCGGCCACGAAGATCGGGGCGGACAAGCTCGCCGAGAGCTACCACCTCAGCTTCGGGCTTCCGGTCGTGACGCTACGGCCCTTCAACACCTACGGCCCCCGGCAGTCGGCCCGCGCGGTCATCCCCACCGTGATCAGCCAGATCGCGGCGGGCCGCACCCAGATTCGGCTGGGCGACCTGCGGCCCACCCGCGACTTCAACTTCGTGGCCGACACCGCCCGCGCCTTCCGCGCCGTGGGCGAGGCCGGGGACGAGGTGCTGGGCCGGGTCCTCAACGCCGGGTCGGGCCGCGAGATCAGCGTGGGCGACACCGTGCGCCTCATCGCGCGGGTCATGGGCCGCGAGGTGGAGGTCGTGCAGGAGGACGAGAGGTTGCGCCCGGAGGGCAGCGAAGTCATGCGCCTGCTCGCCGACGCCTCGGCCCTACGGGGGCTGACTGGGTGGGCACCCGAGGTCTCGCTGGAGGAGGGCCTGCGGCAGACCGCCGAGTGGTTCACGGACCCGGCACATCTGGCCCGCTACCGGGTGGACCAGTACACGGTGTGAGGAGCGGCCAGCCCAGCAGGAAACTGCCCACCGTTTTTGCTCTCGACCCCTCGACCCCTCGACCCCTCGACTCCTCGACCCCCCACCCCTCCCCTCCGTCCCACCAGAACCACGAAAGGAGCGCCACCATGCACGCCATCATCCTCGCCGGAGGCAAGGGCACCCGCCTGCGCCCGTACACCACCTGCGTTCCCAAGCCGCTCGTGCCCATCGGCGACACCTATTCCATCCTGGAGATCGTGCTGCTGCAACTGCGGCAGTCGGGCTTCACGGGCATCACGCTCGCGGTCGGGCACATGGGGCACCTCATCCGCGCCTTCGTGGGCGACGGGAGCCGCTACGGCCTCACCGTGAGCTATACCGACGAGGAGACGCCGCTGGGCACCATCGGCCCGGTCCTCAACGTGCTGGACACGCTGCCGGGGCACTTCCTGATCATGAACGGGGACGTGCTGACCGATCTGGACTACGGCGCGTTCCTGGGCCGCCACAAGCGCACCGCGCGGCCCGTGACGGTCGCCACCTACCGCCGCGAGATTCGCAGTGAGTTCGGGGTGCTGGACGTGGCCGGGCAGGGTGAGGAAAGCAGCATCGTGGCCTTCCGGGAGAAGCCGACCGTGGAGTTTCAGGTCAGCATGGGCGTTTACGCGGTGACGCGGGAGACCCTGCGCCGCTACACGCCGGGGCAGGTGCTGGGCTTCGACACGCTGATGCTCGACCTGCTCGCCGCCGGGGAACTGCCGGGCAGCGACCTGTTCGGCGGCTACTGGCTCGACATCGGGCGTCCCGAGGACTACGACACCGCGAACGCGCAGTGGCCGCAGATGGCTCCCATCCTCCTTCCCCACCTCGCGCACGCCAGCGCCGCCGACTGAGGTTTGTTGTGACGCCCGCCTCCCCGTCCTCCCCCACCGTCCTGCTCCTCGGCGCGGGCGGCTTTCTCGGCGGCCACATCTGCACCGCGCTCGTGGAGGCCGGTCGGTGCGTGCGCCTGCCCCCCGCCCACACCGACCTGACCGCGCTGCCGGACGTGAGGTGGGCAGCGTTGCTGGACGGCGTGGGCGCGGTCGTGAACGCGGCGGGGCGCACGGCGGGCGACCTCCCGGCCCTGACGCGGGCGAACGTGCTGCTGCCCGCGCGGGTGCTGGACGGGGCGGCGCGGACGGGGGCGCGGGTCGTTCACCTCGCCTCCGCCGCCGAGTACGGCCCTGTTCCCGAGGGCCACGCCTCGCGCGAGGACGACCCCGCCCGGCCCGTCTCCCCCTACGGCGCGACGAAACTTGCCGGGACCCTGCTGCTGGACGAGGCCGCCCGCGCGGGCCGGGTGGACGCGGTGGCCCTGCGCCTGACCAATCCGGTCGGGGCGAGCATGAATGCCGGGAGCCTGCCGGGCCGCGCGGCCCGTGAGCTGCGGGCGGCGGCCCAACGTGGCGGCCCCGTGCGCTTCGGCCCGCTCGGTGCCCGGCGCGACTTCATGGCCGTGCGCGACGTGGCCCGCGCCGTCCTCCACGTCCTGCCCGGCCAGCCCGGCGCTGACCTGCGCGGCGTCGTGAACGTCGGCAGCGGCGAGGCCCGGCCCGTGCGCGACCTCGTGACCGTTCTCGCGGGGCTGTGCGGCTATGCGGGCACCTGGCACGAGGACGCCCCCGGCAGCCCCCGCAGCGGCGACGTGCCCTACCAGCGGGCCGACCTGGGCCGCCTGCTGAGAAGCGGCTTCACCCCCGCTCATTCCCTGGAGGACGCGCTGGCCGAACTGCTGGCGTCCCTCCCCTCTCTACCCAAACTTCAAGGAGTCCTATGAAGCTTGCCCAACCCCTGCTCCCCCTGACCCTGCTCCTCGCCCTCACCGCCTGCGGGGGTGGCCCGTCCGTGACGACCCCCGTCGCGGAGGAGGTCGTCGGGGAGAACGGCGTCAAACTCAGCGAGATCACCCGCTACGGCGAGGTCGTGTACGCGCCCGGCGGGGTGACGCCGACCGGGGCCACCGTGGGCGGTCCGTCCTCCGAGGTCGGGCCGCAGGGCGTCGGGGCCGCACTTCGGGGCGACGTGAGCGGGGCGCGGCTCGGTCCCGCCGTGGTGCCCCGGTCCGGGACGCTCCGGGCACAGGCCCTCCCCGCGAACGCCCAGAAGAACAAGGTGGCGCTGCGGATTCTGGTCCTCCACGCGGGCGCGAACGACTTCGGCCTCGCCCCGGCGCGGGCGCTGCTGCGTCAGCACGGCATTCCCTTCGACACGCTGGACGCGACGAGCCAGGCGCTGACGACCGGGCAACTGATCGGCACGGACGGCGTGGGGCGCTACGCGGGCGTCGTGCTGGCGAGCAACGCCCTGACGACCGAATCCTCCCCCGGCGTGTACACGAGCGCGCTCGACGACGCGGAGTGGGCCACCCTCTTCGAGTACGAGGCGGCCTTCGGGGTGCGGCAGCTCGCCCTCTTCGGCTACCCCGGCGTGGCCCCCGAGGACTACGGCGTGCGCGCGGTCCCCGGCACCGAGACGGCGACCACCGACGCCAGCGTGACCACGGACGGGAAGGCTGTCTTCACCGACCTGACCGCGAAGGCCGTCCCCGTCCGTTACGCCTACGCCTATCCGGCCCGGCTGGAGAGCGTGGTGGGCGTCAGCACCCAGCCCCTCCTGCAAGACGGGGCCGGGAACGTCCTCGCCGTCACGAGCACCGCCGCCGACGGGCGCGAGCGGCTGCTCCTCACGATGGCGCAGAACGAGTACCTCAATCACACCCAGCTTCTCGGCCCCGGATTGATCGGCTGGCTCACGCGCGGGGTCTTCCTCGGCGAGTACCGCCGCTTCCTGGGGGTGGACATCGACGACTGGTTCGCCCACGGGGACCACTACGATCCGGCCACCCGCCTGCTGAGGGCCGAGAGCTTCCGCCTGAGCGCCGGGGACGCGCTGGCGACCCGCACCCAGCAGGACGCCGTGCGGAGCACGTACCCGGTCGCCTCGAACTTCCGCTACGCCATCATGTACAACGGGCTGGGGGCCGACATTCTCGCGCCGCGCACCTGCACGCCGGGCAGCAGCGTCAAGGACCCCCTGAGCGCGGTGAGCAAGTGCCTCCGGGGCGAGTTCGACTGGGTGAACCACACCCGCGACCACGCCTCGATGGACGCGCTGAACTATGCGGCCAGCTTCGAGCAGATTTTCCAGAACACATTGATCGGCCTGTTCATGGGCCTGAAGCTCAGCGAGAAGAGCCTCGTGACGGGCGAACACAGCGGGCTGGGGTACAAGTCCGCCGCCGCAGGCCAGCCCAAGCAGGACTTCGGGCTGAGCGCCAGCAACCCGAACCTGCTGTCGGCGGCGCAGGCGAGCGGGGTGCGCTACCTCGCCTCCAACCGCAGCGTGCCCAGCCAGTGGGACCCCAACTGCCTGAGCTGCGGCCTGTTCCACCCCATGAACAAGAACGTCCTGCTCGTGCCGCGCTGGCCGAACAACGTCCACTACTACGCCACCACCCCGGAGGAGGCGGTCACGAGCTACAACGCCGTGTACGGCCCCGGCGGCACGGCCCCCTTCTGGCCGAAGGCCCTGACCTACCCCGAGTTCGTGGACCGGGAGAGCGAGCTGGGCTTCCAGCACATCCTCTCCGGCGTGGCGTGGCCCCACTACATGCACCAGACCAACCTGCGCGAGTACGCGTCGGGCCGCAGCCTGGCGACCGACTGGGTGCGGGCCGTACTCGACAAGTACGCCGCCGCCAGCACCCTGCCGCTGAGGACCCTGCGCTGGAACGACCTCGGCGTCTACGTGGACGCCCGCACCCGCTACGAGGGGGGCAAGGACGGCCTGAGCGCGGTGTGGGACCGCAAGGCGAACACGGTGCAGCTTCGCAGCGCGTCCGGCACCGCCCGCGTCTTCATGACGGGCACGGCGGGACCGTCGGGCGCGCAGGCCGAGACGTATGCCGGGCGCTCCATCGCGCTGTTCAACGTCGGCACGGGCGGGACGAGCGTGAGCGTCACCCCGCGTTGAGTGGGAGCTTTCAGCCGTCAGCGGTCAGCCATCAGCCGGGGAGCTTGAGCTTGCGGTCGGGGGCGGCGTGAGGGCCTCCCACGCCGTCTACTACGGGCCGGGCACCCCGGAGGCGGTGCGGGTGCTGGGGGGCTTCGGCACGGTGGTCGTGCAGTCGGGGCTGTACCGGCCCGCCGACCTGCGCGCCCTGCGGGAGGGGGGCACGCACGTGCTCGGCTACCTCAGCATGGGCGAGGACCACCCGCTCGGCGACCAGGCGTGCGTGCCGGGAAGTGCGCCGTACCACCGGGGGGTCAACCCCTACTGGGGCAGCGTGGCCGTGGACGCCGCGCACCCCGGATGGCGGGAGGTGCTGCTCGCCCGTGCGGGGGACGCCCTCACGCACACCGACGGGCTGCTGCTCGATACGCTGTGCAGCGCGGAGGCGGAGGCTACGCTGAGCCGAATACGCGACGTGCGGGAGACGTGGCCTGGGGCGTGGCTCCTCGCCAACCGGGGCTTCACGCTCTGGCCGGACCTCGCGCCGCTCGTGGACGGGGTGCTGATCGAGGCGTTCGGCACGACGCACGCGCCGCGTTATGCTCCACACGACGCGGGCGGTCTCGCCTACACCGCCCACTGGCTCGCCGTCTGCCGCGCCGCCGGACGGGAGGTGCTGGCCCTCGACTATGCCGACACGCCCGCGCTCGCGGACCTCGCCCGCACGCACGCGGCGGCGGCGAACGTGCCCACCTTCGTGACCGACCGCGCCCTCTCCCTGCCTGGAGGTTTGCCCCATGTCCCGCTCGATGTTCCGAGTCCTCCCCTTTCTCACTGCCCTCCTGCTCGGCGTGTGGGGCGCTGAGCGAGCGTTCGGGGAGACGGTGAACCCATCCCGGCGGGCACAACTCGCCTCGGTCCGCACCTGGGGCGTCCAGCTCACCGGGTACGGGGCGGCGGGGCTAGACCCGGTGCGGGACTCCACGTTCGATCTCGTCGTCATTGACCCGAGCCGCTGGGGGGACGCGGGCTTCTGGACTCCGGCGGAGGTGCGGGGGGCCGCGCGGGGTCGGCTGCTCATCGCCTACCTGAGTTTGGGTGCCGCCGAGGATTTCCGCGCCTACTGGCAATCCGGCTGGCGCGTCGGTCAGCCCGCATGGCTCCTGCGCACCGACCCCGACTGGCCCGGCAATTACGACGTGGCGTACTGGGACCCCGCGTGGCAGGCGCTGGCCCTGCGCGAACTCGACCGGGTGATCGATCAGGGCTTCCACGGGGCGTACCTCGACCTCATCGACGCCTATGAGCAGCATCCGGGCCGTCCCGCTGCCGCCGCCGAGATGGTCGCGTGGGTGTGCCGGGCCGCCGCACACGCCCGCGCCCGCGACCCGGAGTTCCTGCTCATCCCGCAGAACGCCGCCGACCTCATCCTCGATCCCCGCTACGCCGCGTGTGTGGACGCCACCGGGCAGGAGGAAACCTTCGTCTTCGCGACCGACAGGCCCACGGACGCCGCGCGTCGGGCGGGGCAACTTGCGCTCTACCGGCACTGGCGGGCGGCGGGCAAACCCGTCCTGACCCTCGACTACGCGACCGACCCGGCCCTCGTCCGCGCGACCTACGAGCGGGCGCGGGCTGCCGGGCTGGTGCCTTACGTCACGACAAGGGCGTTGGACAGCTTGCCGCCGTCGCGGTAAGGGCAGTGGGAAGAAGGGGCGGAGGCTCGGAACTTGAGCCGACCGCCCCTCTCCCGTCTCCCCTTCGTTCGTCCCCCTTCGAACACCGCCCGCAAGGGAAACTCGTCAACCCTCACCCCTCCGCCGCCTCCGGTCGCCAGCCCCCGAGAACGGTGGTCAGCACGTCGCTCACCGTGACGACGCCGAGCAGCCGCCCCCCGTCGCTGACGACCGGCAGGCCGTAAACGTCGGCCTCCAGCATTCGCTCCATCGCGCGGTGCATGGGGGCGTCCTCGGAGACCGAGCCGACCGGGGGCCTCATCAGGTCACGCACCGCCCGGCCCGGCAGAAGCGGCGGGGGGTCGGGGGAACGTCCGCCGTGGGCGGCCTCCCCGCGCTCGGCCTCGGCCTCCAGGTCGCGGGCGTGGACCACCCCGACGAGGTGCGGCCCCTCCAGCACGGGCAGGACGTGCAGCCCCCCCTCCCGCAGCCGGGCGAGGGCCTCGGCGGCGGGGATGTCCACCGTGACGGTGAGCACGCCCCGGTTCATGTGCTGGCCCACGCTTCCCCAGGTCAGGCGCGGTCGGCGTACCTCGGCGCGCAGCACGTCCTTGCGGGTGAGCATCCCCACCAGCGTGCCGTTGCGGTCGAGGACCGGCAGCGCCCCGATGCGGGCGTCCAGCATCCGGGCGACCGCCGCCCGCAGCTCCTCGTCGGTCCGCGTGGTGAGGGCGGGCTGGGTCATCACGTCCTCCACCCGCATCCGGCCCACGAGAACCGTGAAGTCCCAGGCGGAGGGCCGCTCGCCCAGCCTCGGCAACCCGCGCCGCACGTCCCCGGCGGTGACGATGCCCACCACCCGCCCCCCGTGCAGCACCGGCAACCGCCGCAGGCCCAGGCGATCCATCTTCACCACAGCGGCGGACAGCCCCTCGTGGGCACCCACGCTGACCACCTGGGGACTCCTCACCTCGCCGACCGTCACGTCCATCCTTCGCCTCCCCGCCGGGAAGCGTCGGGCGGGCGCATTACCACGCCGTTACGGGGTGGCAGGGCACGGTCGCCATGCCCGCAATTTCGGGAGAGGGCCGACCCCCCCCCGCCGACCCCCCGGCGCGTCCCCATTCGTTGTCAGAGTTCTGTAAGGGCTTCACTCCGCTTTCATGTCCCCGACGCCGAAAGCACGGCATCAAACCCATTGCCGCCGACGCATCTGTAACTTTCGTCCCATGAAATCCCGTCATGAACGTTGTTTTCACCCGTTGCGGGCAGCCTCTCCCCTCAGCACCTGCCCCCCCGCCCTGTGACAGAGCTGTCAGAGCTTAATTCTTAATTTAGATTCGAGCGTGAGGTTGTCACTGAGCGCCTGGATGCGGTCCGCCCGGACCACGCCCTCCCTGCCCGGACCGTGCCCCGGCTCGCCCCCTTTCTCTGGAGGAATCCCATGAAGCTCTTTTCCACCGCTCTTCTCTCGTCCACCCTCGTCGGTGCCAGCGTGGCCGTCGCGGCGACCACCATCCCGCCCAAGCCGAGCCTGACGATCCAGCGGGTCGTGACGGCCATGCTGGACGGAAAGACGACGGAGCGCCTGGAGGCGGCGAGCAGCACGCGCCCCGGCGACCTGTTGCAGGCCGGCAGCGTCCTGACGCTGAGCGGCAAGGAGAAGGGCGCACGCTTCACGGTGCCCGTGCCCGCCAACACGACGTACGTGCCCGGCAGCGCGCGGGCGAGCAGGGGCGTGCGCGTCACCTACGCCCTGAGCGTGAGCGGTCCCTTCTCGGCCACGCCCATGAAGACCGTCACCGTGCAGGAAGGGGGCAAGGCCGTCCAGAAGGAAGTGCCAGCCCCCCAGAACGAGTACCGCGCCGTGCGCTACGACCTCACCGGCCTGTCCGGCACTGTCATGGTCGGCCACCGCATCCGGGTCAACTGAGCCGCCTGACCTAACCCGACCCACGAGTACAACCCCGCACCCAGCCGCGTTCTTCCGGTCCCGCACCAGAAGGTCCTGTCCCCTGTCGTCCCGAAGCCGCCCTCTCCCACACCCGCCGCCCCCGTGGACGGCACCGAGGTCCCCCCCATGAAGAAGTTCTTCGCCGCCACCCTCGCCCTGGCCCTGAGCGCCGCGCTGCAGAGCGGCCTCGCCGTGGGCACCGCCTCCGGCACCGCCATCACCAACACTGGCTACCTCGACCTCAACGACGGGGTGACGACGAGCACCCTCACCTCCAACTCCGTGGTCGTCAACGTCACGCAGGTGTACGGCATCACCATCGGGCCTGACGGCACGACCGCCGCCCCCGGCCAGACCCCGACGCTGTTCCCCGGTCAGACGGGCATCCTGACCTACGACCTGACGAACACCGGCAACGGCACCGACACGTTCAACGTGGCCGCCGCCACCGCGAACGCCACCGCGCAGGGCGCGAATATCCTCGGCGTCTACCTCGACAACACCACGACGGGCACGGTCGGCTTCTACGACGCGGGCGACACCCTCGTGACCTCGGTCGCCAGCCTCGCCGCCGACGCGACCAGGAGGCTGTTCGTGCGCTACAGCCTCCCCGCCGGCACGACGGGCGGCAGCGCCTCCGGCTCGGCACACCAGCTCAACATCACGGGCACCTCGGTGGGTGACACCACCAAGACCGACACGAACAACGTCGGCCAGTTCACGGTGGGCCGCGTCATCGACCTGACGCTGACCTCGACGCAGACGAAGACCGTCACGCCGAACGGGACGATCACCTTCACCGACACGCTGACGAACACGGGCAACACGACCCTCACCGCCGCCGACATCACGGCGACCGTCACCGCCGCCGCCACGAACGGGGCGGGCGCAAGCATCACCAACAACTTCACCACGACCTACACGGTGAACGGCACGACGGGCAGCGACCTTGAGGCCCTCATCAACACGGCGGTGGGCAGCGGCCTCGTGGCGGGCGGGACCCTCACGATCACCGTGAGCGTCGTGGCCCCCAGCGCCTCGAACGACCGCGACCAGCAGGCACTGACCATCCTCACCTACAGCCCCACCGCCGCAGGCCCGACCGTGCAGAACAACGCCCCCAGCAGCGACACCGCACAGGGCCAGATCGTCAACACCGCCGTCGTTACGCGCGGCACGGGCAGCGTCACCAAGACCCAGGCCCTGTGCGGGAGCGCCGTCAGCGCCTGCCCCACGCGCACCGGCGCGAGCAACGCCGCCATCAGCGCCAAGCCCGGCGAGTACGTCGTGTACTACCTGGAGGCCACCAACACCGGCACGGGCACCCTGTCGAACGTCCGGCTGCGCGACGTTCTGCCCGCCAACTTCGTGGTCACGCACGTTGGGGCCACCACCTCCGTCACGGGCGGCACCCTCAAGTTCAGCACCGACGGCACGACCTGGGCCACCACCCCCGCTGGCCTCACCCTGACGGGCGGCACCTCCACCCTGTACGTGGGGGTCGAGAACGGCGGCACCGCGACCACCATCGATACGAGCGACACCTTCCCGGCGGCCAGCACCCTGCGCGTCAGGATCGCCGGGTACGTCTACAACGGCGGCACGACGCCCACCACCATCACTCTCGACAACAACGGCCTGTAAACCACCTCGCCCGGGGGCGGCCTGTAAGTCGCCTGTAAGTCCGCCCCCACTACCTTAAGTCCGGCTTAATCACCCCCCGCCCCCTCACCGCCCCCCTGGGAGACTCCATGAAGAAGCTGCTCATCACCGCCCTGCTCGCCGCCGCCTCCAGTGCCCTCGCCGTCGGTGCCCCGGCGGGCACCACGATCTCCAACACCGGTCTGTTCGAGTACACCGACGAGACGGGCACTCCCACGAACACGCCGACCACCCCGGTCGTCATCACCGTCAGCGCCGTGTACCACCCCACCATCCCCCAGAACGGCACGGTGCAAAACCCCGGCCAGGTCCAGACCGCGCTCCCCGGCCAGACCGCCACGCTGGTGTACGACGTGACGAACAACGGCAACGCCACCGACACGCTGGACCTGACCCTGACCGTGACCGACGGGCAGACGGGCCAGCCGCTCACCGCCACGATCTACCTGGACGAAGGCAACGGCAGCTTTGACGGGACCGAACCCATCGTGACCAGCCTGCCGAACATGGCCGCCGACGAGACCCGGAAGGTCCTCGTGCGCTACACCGAACCCGCCAACGCCCCCGGCAACCAGGAGACCTACGTCAACCTCACGGCGACGAGCCAGGGCGACACCACCCAGAAGGACGACGATAACGTCGGCCTGATCACCGCGACGAGCATCGTGAACTTCACGCTCGACAGCGACAACAGCGTCACCACCACCCCGACGGGCACCGTCACGGCGAGCCACACCCTGACGAACACGGGCAACGCGACCATCGTCGCCAGCACCCTGGAGGCGACCGCCACCCTGACCGACGCGGGCGTGGCGAGCGGCGGCATCTCCTACACCGTCACGAACAGCTCCACGGGTGCTCAGGTCAGCAATGCCAACCTCGAGACGGCGCTGCGGAACGCGGGCGACCTTCCCGCCGGGGAGACGTACACCATCGTCGTGAGCTACACGGGTGCGGCGAGCGCCGACAACGGCGAGACGTTCACCAACGTCCTGAGCGTGTACTCCAACGCCGTCGACGCCACGGGCTTCGACAACCGTGTGGAGTCCGCCCAGGCCGTCAGCGACACCGACACCGTGACCGTGAACCGGGGCATCGCCAGCGTCAGCAAGACCGCCGACAACTGCGGCGCGGACCAGAACTGCGCCAACCCCACCCTGAACACCACGACCGCCAAGCCCGGCGATTTCGTCCGCTACACCGTGACCGTCACGAACACGGGCGGCTCGGCGCTGCGCTTCCCGACCCTGCGCGACTACGTGCCCGCCAACACGGTCTTCGAGAGCGTCACGGGCAGCAGCACCCAGACGGGCGCTGGGATCGCGTACAGCAACGACCGCACCAACTGGTTCGCCGCGAACCCCACCGCGCTGGCGACGAGCACGACCGCCACCTCCGGCCCCTTCGTGTACGTCGGCCTGGACAGCAACAACAACAACGTCGTGGATGCGGGCGACAGCCTCGCGCCCGGCCAGACCCTGCGCCTGGTCATCACGGTGCAGGTCCGCAACAGCGGCAACAGCAACTAAGCGTCTCTTTCCCCCCATGCGGGCAGGGTCGCGGTCATCCGCCCCCTGCCCCGTTCCACGACGGAGAGCCATGAAACGTCTGACCCCCCTGCTTCTCACGCCCCTGCTCCTCTCTGCCGGCACCCCGGCGGGGAGCGTCATCGAGAATATCGGCGTCTACGAGGACGAGTCGGGCCGCATTGAGAGCCGGGTCAGCGTCACCGTCCTCCCCGTCTGCGCGGCGAGCCTGACCCCCGAGCGGACTGGGCGCGCCGTGCGCGTGGGCGAGGGCGTCACCGCCCCCTACGTCCTCACGAACACCGGCAATGCCACCGCCACCTTCCCGGTGGGGCTGACCCAGCCGGGGAACGGGGCACCCACCTTCACGGTGGTGGCCGACACGAACGGCAACGGCCTGCCCGACGAGGCCCCCACCTCGTCCGTCACCCTCGCGCCCGACGGGTCGGTCACGCTGCTGGTCAGCGCCACGCCCCTGCGCCCCGGCGTCTGGGGCACCACGCTCGTCACGGGCTGCGAGGGCGACCTCAGCGCCGCCCTGACCGTGACGGCGAGCATCGGTGCCCCCGAGATCAGCAAGGTGGTGGAGGGGGACACGACCGCCGAGGTGGGCGGGCTGGTGCGCTACACGGTCACGGTGGTCAACCCCGAGCGCGTGACGATGCCGGACGTGCGGATCGAGGATGTCCTCAGCCCCGCGCTGGAGTTCGTCGCGGTGGAGGGCGCGACCGGGGTGGGCGCGACCGCGCTGGACGGCGGCTCGACCCGCGTGGCGTGGGAGACAACCCTCGCGCCCGGCGAGCGCCGCGTCTACACCCTCGTGGCACGGGTGCGGGCCGGGGTCGGGGACGATACCGAGGTCGCCAACGTCGCCACCGCCACGGGCGAGGGCGGGAGCGATACCTCCACGCCCCCCGCGCTCGTGCGGGTGTTCTCCTCGCGCCTCCTCGTGAGCAAGGCGGTGAGCGCGGCGGTGGTGGACCCCGGCGGCGTCGTGACCTACACCGTCACCGTCGTCAACCCCGCCGAGACCACCCTGCAAGGGACCGTCGTGCAGGACACGCCCGACTCCCGGCTGGAGGTGTTGACCGGAACCGTGCGCGTGAACGGCACGCCCGTGACGGCCACCCTCGCGGGCGGCGTGCTCACGGTGCCCGTCGGGACGCTCGCACCGCGCGCCACGGCCACGATCACCTACGACGCGCGGCTGCCCCTCGTCAGCGACGGCACGCCCGTGAACAACACCGTGGAGGCGCGGGCGCGCGGGCGGCAGGGCACGGTGGTCGCCGACGTGAAGAGCAACGTCGCCAGCGCACGGGTCGCCCTGCGCCGGACGCTGGCGGGCAGCGGCAACGACCTCGTGGGCCGCGTCTTCGTGGACGTGGACGGCGACGCCGACTACACGGGCGGCACCGACCGCCCCGTACCCCGCGCCCGCGTGCTGCTCGCCGGGGGCCGCGAGGCGCTGACGGACGCCGCCGGGCTGTACTCCTTCAAGAACGTGGTGGGCGGCCTGAACGGCGTGCGGCTCGACCCGCGCAGCGTGCCGTACGTGCCCGCGCCTCCCAGGGCGGCCCCGCAGTTCGCCGCGCCCGGCAGCGCCACCCCGCAGGTCGTGGCCCTCACGGTGCTCGACTTCCCGCTGCAACCCAACCGGCTGGGCCTCAGCGCGTCGAGCGAGGTTCGCCTCCCCGCAAGCACCCACACCTTCACGCCCCGCGCCGCCGACGCCGGGTGGGACGTGGTGAGCCGCGCGGAGGGGGAGACCTGCGTCACCCTCGCCGGGCGTCTCGTCCGCCTGCCCGCCGGTGCCCTCGTTCCCACTCCCCTCCCCAGCCCCCACCCGGCGGCCACCCGCCGTCCGCTCGCCCTGCCCCCCGTGGAGGAAGTCCCGTGCCCCTGACCCGCGCGCCCCTGCATCTCACGCTGCTCCTCGCCCTCGGGTGGGCGGGCGCGCAGGACGCGGCACCCACGGCCACGCCCGCCGAGGTTGCCCCGGTGGCAACGCCCGCTGCCGAGACCTCGCGGACGCAACGCCTGACCCTCTCCCTCGCGCTCCCCCCACGTGTCACCTCGGCGCTCGTGACCCTGCCGCTCGGCGGGGCCGTCGTGCCCGGCAGCACGCGCGTGAACGGCGAGGCCGCGCCCGACCCGGTTATCAGCCCGGAGGGACTGGCGCAGTGGAACGTGCCCGGCGCAGGGCTGCCCGGCCAGCCCGTCACCCTCTCCTTCGAGGTGGGCGGGAACGTGCCCGCGTCGCAGACCCAGGGAGGACTGACGCCCGGCGTGGCGGTGCTGTACGACACCGGCCTGACCGAGACGCTGGAGGGGAATGCGCCCTACCGCAAGCTCCCCACCCAGGAGGCCCCGGCGGCGGTGCGGGACGGCCTGATCCTCAGCCCAGTCCAGGGCGCGGGCGTGCGCGGGCGCGGCAGCGTGGGCGTCACCGTCCGCACCGGGCTGGAGGCGGACGTGACCCTGCGGGTGAACGGTGAGGTCGTGCCGGACACGCGCGTGGGCAGGCGCACGGACGACTCCGCACGTGGCGAGACGATCCGCGAGTTCGTGGGCGTGCCGCTGCGCCCCGGCCCCAACGTCATCACCGCCGAGTCGGGGGGCGTGCGCGACGCCGTGCAGGTGCGGATGGCGGACGTGGCCTTCACCGCCGTGTTGCGGGACGTGGTGGCCCGCGCCGACGGCTTCACGCCGATCACGGCCACGGTCGAGGTCCGCGACGCCGCCGGGGAGCGCACGGTGCTGCCCTTCGTCACGGTGGAGGACGCCGGGCGTCTCACCCTCGCCACCCCCGACGCCGACCCCGCGCAGGCGGGCCACCAGCTCCGGGTGGTGGACGGGCAGGCCAGCGTGAGCTTCTCGCCGCTGAGCAGCCCGCTCGACACCCGCCTGACGCTCGATGTCAACGGGCACCGGGTCGAACTGCCGATCACGGTGGAGGCCGACCAGCGCCGCACCGTGATCGCGGCGGGCGCGGCGACGTGGCAACAAGGCGGCGGGGCGAGTATGGAGGCACGCGGCACGCTGGAAGCACCCCTCGGCGCGGGCCAGCTCACCGTCAACGTGGACAGCGCGGGCGCGCACACCGACACTCCCGCCGCCACCCGTTACCCCTCGCTGGGCGACCAGAGCGAGGAGAAGCGCGTGCTGGAGGCCGACGGCCTCGTCGCGGCCCGGTACGACCATCCCGGCTTCACGGCGACCTATGCCCGCAACGCGGCGCAGGACCCCGTGTTCGCCAGGGCGGACGGCGGCGACGCCCTGAACGTCCGCACGAATGGCGATCTGCGCGTGACCGCCTATGTGGCCCCCTACGCCGGGAGCATCCGCGAGGTGACGCTGGAACTCAACGGCACCCGTGTCTCCCGCCTCCCGGCGGACCTCGACCCGCAGCGTGCCCGCCTCTTCCTGCGGACGACCGTGGACGGCGTGACGACCGAGACCGAACTCGTGCGCGGGGCCGACTTCGTGACCGACGAGGCGGGCGTCGTGACCTTTCCGCGCGCCGTGGTCGCGCAGCCGGACGTGAACACGACCGTCTTGCTGATTGCGCGTGGTCCCGGCGTGGACGGACAGATCGATCCCGCCGTCGGCGTCGCCGTGACGCGGGAGTCGCGCGTGGGCGAGGCCCGCGTGGAGGCGAGCGTGGGCCTTCACGGGGGACGCGAGGACGTGACGGTGGGCACCCGCGTTCTGGTGAGCGACACCACCGGCCCGAACGTCCTGGGGGCCGACCTCCTCCTCGCGGCCACGGCGGGCGGCACCCGCGCCCGGCTGGAGGCGGGCGGCGTGAGCTTCGGCACCCGCTGGAGCGCCTCCGCGCAGCACGAGGACGAGGAGTACGCCGGGGTGGATGCCACCGGCACCCCCGGCCAGAGCGCCCTGGTGGTCGCCGCACGCCCCATCACGAAGACCTTCGGCGTCGCGGCCACCGGGCGCTACCTGCGGGACGAGGGCGGGAGCGGCTGGCGCGCCGGACTCGACGCCACCTACACCCCGAACGACGCGCAGGCCTACGCCCTCGGCGTCTTCACGGGGTCGGGCACGCTCGCCGGGACCGGCATCAGCGCGGGTGCCCGGCTGAGCAGCGGGCCGTGGACGGCGCAGCTCGCCGCCCAGCAGGCCCTCGACACCGGCAACGGTCAGTACAGCGCGGCGGTGACGCGCCGCCTGCCGCTTCCCGCCCCGGTGGCCCGCGCGGGCACCGAACTCGCCGCCGGGATGCGCTTCACGGCGCGGCGCACGGACGGGGAGTTCACCGCGAGCACCGCCGCCGTCCTCACCGGGCGCAGCGGGCCGTACACCGCCAGTCTCGAATACGCCCTGCCCACCGTCGCCGCTGAGGACGGCGAGGCGCGCGGGAGCGTGGGGGCGACGTGGACCCTGCGGCCCGGCCTCAACCTCGGCGCGCAGGTCGGGGCCGGACCGACCGGGCAACAGGCCAGCGTGGACCTGCGGGCGAACACGACGACCACCGTCGCCACGCTGGGGGCCGACCTCAGCCGCGACACGTCGGAGGGGGAGGCCGAGCTGGGGGGTGCCCTGCGCTTCTCGGTGAGCCACACCGTCCGGGCGGGGGAAAGGCCCGTGGGCGTGACGGCGGACGGCCTGAGCGTCTTCGGGGCGGACGGGAGCGGCCACCGCTACGGCGCGGGCGTCACCTACCGGGGCGAGGAGGTGCAGGCCGTGGCCTACGCCCGACTGCGCGCCGGGACCCTGACCACCACGGGCGCGGGCACCGAGCTGAACGCCGAGGCGGCGGCCACCCGCGACCGGGTGCGGGCACAGGACCGGGTGGCCCTCGCCCTGCGCGCGGTGCCCGGCGACGCGGACGGATTCGCTGCCCAGGCGGTCCTCGCCACACGCTACTGGATCAATGACCAGTTCGCCGTCGGAGCCGCCTACCGGGGCCTGTTCCAGCCGGGGCTGGGCCGGAGCGCGCACGCCCTGGGGGTGGAGGGCACCTACCGCCTGCTGCCCGAGGCCGCGCTGACCGCCGGGTACAACTTCGGCGGCTTTACCCCGATCACCGCCGAACCCACGAGGTCCGGCGCGTACCTGCGACTGGAATTCATGCTCGACGAACTCACCGGAGGCCGCCGATGAAGCGGATATTTTCAAGGCTGCTGGCGCTGGCCGCGTGCGCGTCGGGGGGAGGGCTGGCGGTGAGCGGCTGCACCGCGCTCTACGCCGTGACCAACACGGGCACCACCAGCCGCATCCACTACATCAACGCCTCGGACTACTCGCTGACCGACGTGATCACCAACACCGGGACGGACGTGCTGAACGGGGCGGCGCTCGATCCGCTGACGGGCAACCTGTACTACGCGAACCGCACCAACCGGACGCTGTACAACTTCGACCCGGATACGCGGGCTACTACCGCCGCCACGGGCAGCGGCACTCTCTCTGCAACGGCCAACGTCGGCGCGACCTTCGACAACAGCGGCACCCTGTGGCTGATGCAGCAGGACTACACGCTCTCGCGGGTGAACAAGACGACGGGCGCGGTGGAGGCCACCTACACGATCAACCTCCCGGCCAGCGACACGGGGGGACGGGCCTTGACGAAGGACGCCACCACCTCCGGGGACCTGGTGTACAACAACACCACGGGCCGACTCAACGCCATTCTCAACGGCACGTACACCACGGGCGGCACCACGACCACGACGGTGTTCTACGTCGATCTGGGCGCGCCGCCCACGACTGCCAGCGGCAACAACGTCACGGGACAGAGTGCGGTGCGCATGAGCAACGGCACTGCCGGAACACTCTTCGTACGCAGCGCGATCAACGGCCTCACGATCAACCCGGTGGACGGTCAGACCTACGTGACGTTGGCGAGCGCGGTGGGAACGATGGACTCAGCGGGCCTCGTGACCCAGCGTTCGACGACCACCTACAGCTACGGCGACATCTCCGACTGCTCAGTTCTGCCCGATAAACCGACCATCAGCAAGGCCTTCGGCACCTCGCCCATCCGGGTGGGGGGCACGACGACCCTGACGATCACGGTCGGTAACCCCAACCCCAGCAGCTACTACACGGAGACGGTCATCACGGACAACCTCCCGACCGGGGTCACGGTGGCGACCACCCCGAACGCCAGCACCACCTGCGTGCTGGCGGACGGCACGGCGGCGACCGTCACGGCGGCGGCGGGTTCGAGCACCATCACCCTGCCCAAAGCCCTGCGTATCCCACCCGGAGGCTGCACCGCCACGGTCAGCGTGACGGGCACCACCAACGGTCTGAAGCCGAACGTCATCACCGCGAGCGGTATCGTCACCACGGCGGGCACACCCCCGGCGAACGCTACGGCTACCCTCACGGTCAACGCCGCCACCACCGGCACACTCGTCAAGCGCCAGCGCAACGTCACCCAGGGCGGCACGCTGAACACCACCGCCGTGAACGCCAGACCGGGCGAGACGGTCGAATACTGCCTGACCGCCACCCACCAGGGAGTCGGCTACGCCCCCGCCACGGTCGCCACCCTCCGCGACACCCTCCCCACGCCCCTCGCCATCGTGACGAACGGTTACGGAACGGGCCAGGGCGTGCGCCTCACCCGCGACGGCGGCACGACGTACACCTACGCCACCCTCGCCAGCGACAGCGACGCGGCGACCTACACCTCCGGCACCCGCCTCCTGAGCGTCAACCTCCTCCCCTTCACCGCCGGGACCACCGTGGAGGCCTGCTTCCGGGCACAGGTGCCGTAGCGGCCCACCGGGTCCGCGCCGCCGGGGTCAGTGGATGGGCTGGCCCCGGCAGCTTATTGGGGGAAGGGGAGTGATGGGTGATGAGGGATGGGAGGGCAGGGCCTGCCGATGGAGTTCCGGCGACTGGTGACTGGTCACTGGCAACCTTCCGGCCCACGGCCTAGAGTGAACGTTCACCCTGCCGTCCTGCCCGCTCTGGCAGGATGTCCGGCCTCGACCGGACGCGCGTGGGCCGCTATCCTTCACGCCGCGAAGTCCGGTCGCCATCACCCTCTTTCCTCTCCCAACCGCCGGGGCGGACCCAGAAAGCAGCCATGCCCAAGCCTTCCTCCAGCAAGATGCCCAAATATTCCAACGTGATTCCCGAGGGTCTCGCTACCGCCGCTGACCTGCGGGCCGAGGGCCTCAAGCCCGGCACCCTGACGCCCGTGGCCCTGCTCGAATACAGCCACGGCGACCGCAGCGGCGTGTGCGGTCTGTTCGAGCGGGCCGCCGCCGTCCCGGCCACAGAACGGTCCGAGACGACGTGAGGCGGAGGCGACGTGAGAGGGGGAGCCGTCTTCACTCCGCCATCTGGCCCATCTCACGGGGTCAGGCCGGGCCGTAGCCTTCGGGCATGACCCCCGACCTCCCCTCCCCCCTCGCGCGGCGTGCCCTGACGGAATACGGGCACGCCGACGCGCTGCTCACGCCCCTCGGCGAGAGCGACAGCACCGTCTTCCGGGTGGAGGCCGCCGGGAGGGAGCGCCTCGTCCTGCGGCTGCACGACGCCGACCGGCACGGCGAGCAGGCCTTGCACTCGGAGTTGCGGTGGCTCGACCACCTCGCCCGCGCGGACGGCCCCACCCTGCCGAGGCCCGTGCCCACGCCGGGGGGCGCGTGGGTCGTGCCGCTGGGTGAGGGGGAGACGCTGGCGACGCTGCTCACCTGGGTGGACGGCGAGCCGCCGGGGGGACCCCTGAACGCCGGGCAGGCGGCGCAGGTGGGCGAACTCCTCGCCGAGCTGCACCTGCGGGCGGAGGTCTTCACCCCCCCGCCGGGCTTCGAGCGTCCGACCTATGACCTCGCGCACTTCCGGCGAGGGTGGGCCGATCTACGCGCCACGCTCGGCCCTGGGCGGATGACGGACGAGCAGGCGGGCGTGATCGAGGCGGGGTGGCCGACCCTCGCGGCGCTGCTCGACCCGGTGGAGGACGTGCCCGGCGGATTGGGCCTCGTCCACGCGGACGCCCATCCGGGCAACCTGCTGTGGCACGGGGGCGAGGTGCGACTCATCGACTTCGGGCGTCTGGGCTGGGGGCCGTTTCTCCTCGATGTGGCGGAAGGCGTCCTCGACCTCGACCCGCCGGAGCGCGCCGCCTGTCTGGAAGGGTATCGGCGGCGGCGTCCCCTCCCCGGCGGCGTGGACCTGCACCTCCGCGCCCTGATCTGCCTCGCGGCCCTCGAAAACCTCGCCTTTCTGGCGCGGCGTCCACACGAGGTCGAGTTCGCGGTTCGGGCATTCCCCTCCATCGTGGGGGCCGTATCGCGGCTGACGGCGGACGCCACGTCTTCGTAGCGCCCTCCTTCCAGGAGGACATTCGCCCCGCCGACCCTATTCAGCGGGGCCGCTTCGTCGTGTACACCACAGATGGACAACTGGAGTGCGTATTTATGCGGTCTTCGTATTCTTGAGTTCAAGGACGCAGGCCGAGCGAAGGCCGAGAGGAGTGCCCCCGATGGACCACAACGAACTGCACCCACCCTCCCCCCAGGAAATCAAGGCCCTCGAACAGCACGGTCTGTACCGCGCGGACGGCGAGCACGACGCCTGCGGGGTCGGCTTCATCGCGCACATGCGGGGGCACAAGGCCCACCACATCGTGACCCAGGGCCTCAGGATTCTGGAGAACCTCGACCACCGGGGAGCCGTCGGGGCCGACGAGCTGATGGGCGACGGGGCGGGCATCCTGATTCAGATTCCCGACGAGTTCTACCGGGCGGAGATGGGCAAGCAGGGCGTGACGCTGCCCCGGCCCGGCGAGTACGGGGTCGGGATGGTCTTCCTGCCGAAGGAACACGCCTCGCGCCTCGCGTGCGAGCAGGAGCTGGAGCGGGCGATCCGCGCCGAGGGGCAGGTCCTCCTGGGCTGGCGCGACGTGCCCGTGGACCGCGAGATGCCGATGTCCCCGGCGGTGCGGTCGCGTGAGCCGATCATCCGGCAGGTCTTCATCGGGCACGGGCCGGACATCCTGGTGCCCGACGCGCTGGAGCGCAAGCTGTACGTCATCCGCAAGCGGGCGTCCCTGGCCATCCTGCGGCTCAAGCTCACGCACGGGCGCGAGTACTACGTGCCCTCCATGTCGTGCCGCACGGTGATCTACAAGGGCCTGCTGCTCGCCGGGCAGGTCGGGCAGTATTACCTCGACCTTCAGGACCCCTCGGTGGTGTCGGCGATGGCGCTCGTCCACCAGCGCTTCTCGACGAACACGTTCCCGGAGTGGTACCTCGCGCACCCCTACCGCATGGTGGCGCACAACGGCGAGATCAACACGGTGAAGGGCAATTTCAACTGGATGCGGGCGCGCGAGGGCGTGATGAAGTCCCCGGTGCTCGACGGCGACCTCCAGAAGCTCTACCCCATCAGCCTGCGGGGGCAGTCGGATACGGCCACCTTCGACAACGCGCTCGAACTGCTGACGATGGCGGGCTACCCGCTCGCGCACGCGATGATGATGCTGATTCCCGAGGCGTGGGAGCAGCACCCGGCGATGGACGAGCGCCGCCGCGCCTTTTACGAGTACCACGCGGCGATGATGGAACCCTGGGACGGCCCCGCCGCGATGGTCTTCACCGACGGGCGGCAGATCGGCGCGACGCTCGACCGCAATGGCCTGCGCCCGGCGCGCTACATCGTCACCAAAGACGACCTCGTGATCCTCGCCTCCGAGGCGGGCGTGCTGCCGATCCCGGAGAACCGCATCGTGAAGAAGTGGCGGCTCCAGCCGGGGCGGATGTTCCTGCTCGACCTCGACGAGGGGCGCATTCTGGAGGACGAGGAACTCAAGGCGCGTTACGCCTCCGCCAAGCCCTACCGCCAGTGGATCGAGAACGTGCGCGTGCGGCTCGGCGACGTGACGGCGGGCGTGGAACCCCCGGCCCCGCGCGAGTCGCTGCTCGACCGCCAGCAGGGGTTCGGGTACACGCAGGAGGACCTGAAATTCCTGCTCAACCCGCTCGCGGCGGCGGGCGAGGAGGGCATCGGCTCGATGGGCAACGACTCGCCCCTCGCCGTCCTCTCGAATCGCAACAAGCCGCTGTACAACTACTTCCGGCAACTGTTCGCGCAGGTGACGAACCCGCCCATCGACCCCATCCGGGAATCCATCGTCATGTCGCTGGTGTCGTTCATCGGGCCGAGGCCCAACCTGCTCGACATCAACGCGGTCAATCCGCCGATGCGGCTGGAAATCGCCCAGCCCGTCCTCGACTTCGAGGACATGGCGCGGCTGCGCGGGATCGACCGGCAGACGGGCGGCAAATTCAAGCCCTACGAACTCGACATCTGTTACCCGGCCCTGTGGGGCAACGAGGGCGTGGAGGCCAAGATCGCCTCCCTGCGCGCCGAGGCGGTGGACGCGCTGGGGAGCGGGCACAACATCCTGATCCTGACCGACCGGAGGATGGACCGCGACCACGTGGCGATTCCCGCCGCGCTCGCGCTCTCGGCGGTCCACCAGCACCTCGTCCGGGAGGGGCTGCGGACGACGACGGGCCTCGTCGTGGAGACGGGTTCGGCGCGGGAGGTCCACCACTTCGCGGTCCTCGCCGGGTACGGGGCGGAGGCCATCCACCCCTACCTCGCGCTGGAGACCTTATCTGCGCTGCACCGCGACCTGCCGGGCGACGTGACGCCCCAGAAGGCGGTCGCCAACTACGTCAAGGGCGTGGGCAAGGGCCTCTCGAAGATCATGTCGAAGATGGGCATCAGCACGTACATGTCGTACTGCGGGGCGCAAATCTTCGAGGCGGTGGGATTGAGTGAGGACCTCGTGACGAAGTACTTCCGGGGCACCTCCACGCAGGTCGGCGGCATCGGCGTCTTCGAGGTGGCGGAGGAGGCGTTGCGCGTCCACCGGGCGGCCTTCAGCGAGGACCCGTTGCTGGCAAATCGCCTCGACGTGGGCGGCGAGTACGCGTGGCGCGCGAGGGGCGAGGAGCATATGTGGACGCCCGACGCCATCGCCAAGCTTCAGCACGCGACGCGCTCGGGGAAGTTCGAGACGTACCGGGAATACGCAGGCATCATCAACGACCAGTCGCGGCGGCACATGACCCTGCGCGGCCTGTTCGCCCTGAAGACGGACCCGGAGGGGGCGATTCCGCTCGAAGAGGTGGAACCCGCCACCGAGATCGTCAAACGCTTCGCCACGGGCGCGATGAGCCTCGGCTCGATCTCCACCGAGGCGCACACGACCCTCGCCGTCGCCATGAACCGCATCGGCGGCAAGTCCAACACGGGTGAGGGCGGCGAGGACCCGGCACGCTACCGGGGCGAGATGCGCGGCGAGACCATTTCGGCGGGTCTGCGGTTGGCCGACATTCTCGGTGAGGGCCGCATCGAAGGCTCAGCCGACTACGAGCTTCAGGACGGCGACTCGCTGCGGTCGAAGATCAAGCAGGTCGCGTCGGGCCGCTTCGGGGTGACGACGGAGTATCTGGTGTCCGCCGATCAAATCCAGATCAAGATGGCGCAGGGGGCCAAGCCGGGCGAGGGCGGGCAGCTCCCCGGCGGCAAGGTGAGCGAGTACATCGGGATGCTGCGGCACTCCGTCCCCGGCGTGGGCCTGATCTCCCCTCCCCCACACCACGACATCTACTCCATCGAGGACCTCGCGCAGCTCATCCACGACCTCAAGAACGCGAACCCGCGCGCCGACATCTCGGTGAAGCTCGTCTCCGAGGTCGGTGTGGGCACCGTCGCGGCGGGCGTGGCGAAGGCGAAGGCCGACCACGTGGTCATCGCCGGACACGACGGCGGGACGGGCGCATCCCCGTGGTCCTCCATCAAGCACGCGGGGTCGCCGTGGGAACTGGGCCTTGCGGAGACGCAGCAGACACTGGTGCTGAACAGGTTGCGGGGCCGCATCCGTGTGCAGGCCGACGGGCAGATGAAGACGGGGCGCGACGTGGTGATCGGGGCGCTCCTCGGCGCGGACGAGTTCGGCTTTGCCACCGCGCCGCTCGTGGCCGAGGGCTGCATCATGATGCGGAAGTGCCACCTCAACACCTGTCCGGTGGGCGTGGCGACGCAGGACCCGGTACTGCGGCAGAAGTTCACGGGCAAGCCCGAACACGTCATCAACTACTTCTTCTTCGTGGCGGAGGAGGTGCGCGAGCTGATGGCCAGCTTGGGCATCCGCAAGTTTGACGACCTGATCGGGCGGGCCGACCTGCTCGACACCCGCGCGGGCGTGGAGCACTGGAAGGCGCAGGGGCTGGACTTCTCCCGCCTGTTCCACGTGCCCGCCACCGCCGAGGAGGTCGCCCGCCGCCACGTGGACACGCAGGATCACGGGCTGGAGCGGGCGCTCGACGTGCGGCTGATCGAGCGGTGCCGCCCCGCGCTCGAACGTGGCGAGAAGGTGCAATTGCTGGAGGAGGCGCGCAACGTCAATCGTACGGTCGGCGCGATGCTCTCCGGCGAGGTCATCCGCCACCACCCGGACGGGCTGCCCGACGACACGATCTTCATGCAGATGGAGGGGCACGGCGGGCAGAGCTTCGGGGCGTTCCTGGCTCCCGGCGTGACGCTCTACCTGATAGGGGACGCAAACGACTACACGGGCAAGGGACTGTCGGGCGGTCGGGTGGCGGTGCGCCCCTCCATCGATTTCCGGGGCGACGCGACGAAGAACATCATCGTGGGGAACACGGTGCTGTACGGGGCGACCTCGGGCGAGGCATTCTTCCGGGGCGTGGCGGGCGAGCGGTTCGCGGTGCGGCTCTCGGGGGCGACGGCGGTCGTGGAGGGCACGGGCGACCACGGCTGCGAGTACATGACGGGCGGCACGGTGGTCGTGCTGGGCCGCACCGGGCGCAACTTCGCGGCGGGCATGTCGGGCGGCATCGCCTACGTGTACGACGAGGACGGCACCTTCGCCTCGCGCTGCAACACGGCGATGGTCAACCTCGACCGGGTGATCCCTGCCACGGAGCAGGAGGCCACCGTGGAGCGCCGCTTCTGGCACCGGGGGCAGACCGACGAGGCGCAACTTCGGAAGCTGCTGGAGGACCACCACACCTGGACGGGTTCCCTGCGCGCCCACGAGTTGCTCGACAACTGGGAGGCCGCGCTGCCTAAGTTCGTGAAGGTCTTCCCGCGCGAGTACGAGCGGGCGCTGGGCGAGCTGAATACGGGCGCGGGCCACGGCCCGGCAGTGCCCGGCGAGCGGCAGGGACCGGGGGCAGGGGCAGGCGTCCTGACGAAGTAGTGGGAAATCGCCAGCGTCCAGTCACCAGAAGAACAAAAGGGCTGCGAGGCGTGTTCTCGTGAGAAGCGCCACCCCCAGCCAGACGAGCAACATCGTCTTTTTGCCCCTCCCCCCTTGTGGGGGAGGTTGGGAGGGGGGACCGGGCACACCATCCCAGCGCACCCAAGTCAACAACACCGCCCTTTGTAAACAAGCTCCGAGACAGAACATCAAGACAGTGTGGGAGGAGTGAGGATGGGCAAAGTCACCGGCTTTCTGGAGTATCAGCGCGTCAAAGAGGCGTACGAGCCTATCGACGAGCGCCTGAAGAACTACAAGGAGTTCGTCCACGAGCTGAACGTGGAGCAGTCGCGGGTGCAGGCCGCGCGCTGCATGGACTGCGGCGTTCCCTTCTGCAACAACGGGTGCCCGGTCAACAACCTGATTCCCGACTGGAACGATCTCGTCTACGACAACGACTGGCGGGCGGCCATCGACGCGCTCCACGCGACGAACAACTTCCCGGAGTTCACGGGCCGTATCTGCCCGGCCCCGTGCGAGGCGGCCTGCACGCTCAACCTCACGTCGGACGAGCCGGTGGGCATCAAGTCCATCGAGCGGTCCATCATCGACCATGCGTGGGGGCAGGGGTGGGTCGTGCCCCAGCCACCTCCTTTCAAGACGGGCAAGCGGGTGGCGGTCGTCGGGTCGGGTCCAGCGGGCCTCGCGGCGGCGCAACAACTGGCCCGCGCCGGGCATGATGTGACCGTGTTCGAGAAGAACGACCGGGTGGGCGGCCTGCTACGGTACGGCATCCCCGACTTCAAGCTCGACAAGGGCCTGATCGACCGCCGCGCCGAGCAGATGGAGGCCGAGGGCGTGACCTTCCGCACCGGGGTCCTCGTCGGGGCGTTCCCTGAGGGGTCCACGGTCACGAACCTCGCGCGGGAGACGGTGACACCGGAGGGGCTGCGCGAGGAGTTCGACGCCGTGCTCCTCGCGGGCGGGGCCGAGCAACCGCGTGACCTGCCCGTGCCGGGGCGGGAGTTGCAGGGCGTCCACTTCGCGATGGAGTTCCTGCCGCAGCAGAACCGGGTGAACGCGGGCGACCGGCTGGACGGCCAGATTCACGCCGGGGGCAAGCATGTCGTCGTGATCGGCGGCGGCGACACGGGGTCGGACTGCATGGGCACGTCGCACCGCCACGGGGCCGCGCACGTCACCCAGTTCGAGCTGCTCCCCATGCCGCCCGAGCACGAGAACAAGCCGCTGGTCTGGCCGTACTGGCCGCAGAAGCTCCGCACGTCCTCCAGCCACGAGGAGGGCGGCGAGCGCGAGTTCGCCATCGCCACGAAGGAATTTCTGGGCGAGAACGGGCGCGTCACGGCCCTCAAGACGGTGCGGCTGGAGTGGGAGGGCGGCAGGATGCAGGAGGTCGAGGGCAGCGAGGAGATCATGCCCGCCGACCTCGTGCTGCTGGCGATGGGCTTCGTCAGCCCGGTGGGCAGCGTCCTCGACGTGTTCGGCATCCAGAAGGACCAGCGGGGGAACGCGCACGCCACCACCGACGAGGCGGGCGGCTACGTCACGAGCGTCCCCGGCGTCTTCGCGGCGGGCGACATGCGCCGGGGCCAGTCGCTCGTCGTCTGGGCCATCCGCGAGGGACGGCAGGCGGCCCGCGCCGTGGACGAGTTCCTGATGGGGTCGAGCGACCTGCCGCGCTGAGGGAGGCAGGGAGAGGCGCGCCACCCCAGAGCCGGGTGGCGCTCCCTCTGCCGTTCATCCCGCACGCCACGCAAAAGCCCCCGGCCCGTGCCCGAACGCGGGGGCGGCCCTCCGACTTCACCCGGTCGGTGGTATCGGGACGACCCTATCGTCGGCGGGAAACGTGGCGCACAGGCCCCGGTTCGGCGAAGGGACGTGAGGCTGACTCCTGGGTGGCGTGCGGTTCGGATGAAGTCGGGTGAAGGGGGGGTCGGTGGGGGCACCTGCGGCCCGCACCCGCCGACCGCCGCGCCACGCCGCTAGAATCCCGGCTATGGATTCCGGTCAGGGGCACGTGGTGGACGAGCAGGCTCCCGCCGTCACCCCCCACCCCTACGACGCGCTGCCCCTCCCCGTGTGGCTCACGGACGCGGAGGGCAGGCTGACCTTCGTGAATCGCGTCTGGCGGGACTATGCCGGACCGGACGCAGCGGGGGTGCCGGGCCTGACCTTTTCCGACCTCCTGCACCCCGAGGAGCGGGCGGAGGCGCTGGCCCGCTGGCAGGCGGCGCGTTTGGGAGGGGACGAGTTCGCGGGCGAGTACCGGCTGCGTGACCGGGCGGGCGTGGACCGACCCTTCCGGCTGCACGCCCGGCCCGCCGGGGAGGACCCCCTCGGCCCGTGGGTCTTCACGGTGGACGCGGAGATGGGCACGGACGCCACGCTCGAACGGGAGGTGGAGGCGCGCCGGAACGCCGAACTCATCGCGGCGGTGGCGGACGCGCTGCAACGGGCGGCGACGCCCGAGGAGGTGTCGCGGCTGGCGCTCGACCTGATCGGCCCGGCCCTGGGGGCGCGGAGCATGCTGGTCGTGCGGCTCGACGGCCCCCCCACCGACGACGCGGGCATCCGGCTGCCGACGATCTGGGGCGACACGCCCGAAGCCATCACCGCCTACATGACCCGGCCCGGTCTGCGGCTCGGCGAGACTCCGCTGCTCTGCCGCGCGGCGCGGGAGGGGCGCGGCCTGTACCTGGACGACTACCGGGCGGAGCCGGGGAGCCTCCCCTCGTTCCCGGCGCTGGCGGGCGGCTTCGAGCCGATTCGCACGCCCGACGGAACGCTGGAGGGCTTTCTGGTGGTGTGGCGGCCCGCCGGTCCCGCTGCCTGGAGCGAGGCGGGACGGCGGCTGCTGCGGCGGGCGGCGGACACCCTGGGGCTGGCGCTGGAGCGGGCGGCGGCGGCGCAACGGCTGGCGGAGGAGTCGGCGGCGCTCGACGCCTTCGTGGCCTTTGCCGAGGCGGTGGGCAGCGAGACGGGCGTGCTGGCGCTCGCGCGGCAGGCGGGCGCGGTGCTGCGCGCCAACCTGGGCGACGTGAGCGTGGCGTACTACGAGCTGGAGGGCGAGTTGTGGCGGGCGCGGGCGTGGTCGGGGGACATCTCCCCGGAGGTGGCGGCCAGCATCTCGGCGGGCGTGGGGCGGGACGCGCCGAGCTTCCGGCAGGCGGTGGAGGAGCGCGGGCCGCTCTTCGTGCCCGGCTGGGACCCCGCGCGCGAGGAGGTGGCCCACACCGAGGCCTACGGGGCGGTCGCCCTGTACCCGTACTTCGTGGGCGGGGAGCCGCGCGGCCTGCTCGCCACCGGGACGCGGGACGCCCGCGCGTGGTCCGAGCGGGAGCGGGCGGTCCTTCAGGCGGTGGGGCGCAGCCTGGGCCTGTCGCTGGAGCGGGCGGAGGCGGCCTCCCGGCTCGCCCTCCAGAACCGGGAACTGGAGGCGCGCACGGCGGCCCTGGAGGGCTTCGCCGAGCTGACGCGCGACGTGGGCCTGCGCGCCGACCCGTACGCACTCGTCCGCCGGGCGCAGGAGGTCGTCCTCTCCATGCTGCCGCCCGGCTACGCCCTGTACTACGAGCTGGAGGGGACGCTGTGGCGCAACCGGGTACAGGTGGGGAGCGTGGGCCACGCCGACCTCCAGGCCACCATCGACGCGGGGCTGGACTTCGGGACAACCCGCTCCCTGCATGTGCCGTGGCACACCCGCGAGCCGCTGTATCAGGACGAGTACGCCAAGGGGACCGACACGACCCCGGATATGGTGGACCACATCAACACGGTCGCCTCGCTGCCCGTTCTCGTCCACGGGGAGCCGGTGGGCGTGTTCGTCGCGTGCGTGTTCGAACCCCGGCGCTGGGCGGGGACCGAGCGGGCGGTCATGGAGGCCGTGGTGGGCAGCCTGGGCATCGCGCTGGAGGGGGCGCGGGGGGTGGCCGACCTCGCGCGGCGCACCCGTGAGGTCGCCGAGTGGCGCGAGCGGTACGAGGTGGCGGTGCAGGGGTCCGGGCACCTGCTGTACGACTGGAACGCCGAGGCGGGCGAGATCGTCTACGGCGGCCCGGTGGAGGCCATCACGGGCTACCCGCCGGAGGAGCTGACGGGCGGGCCGAGCGACTGGACCGGACGCCTGATCCACCCGGAGGACCGCGCCCCCTTCCGTGAGGCGGTGGTCCGCGCGCTGCTTGGGCACGGTCCCCTCCAGGCGAACTTCCGGATCGTCCGCCGGGGCGGTGACGTGCGCGAGGTCGAGGCCGACGGGCATCTCTTCCGGGGGGCGGGGGGCGAGGTCGTGCGGGTCGTGGGTCTGGTCAAGGACGTGACCGAGCGCCGGGAGGCCGAGGAGCGGCTTCGGCGCAGCAACGAGGAACTCAGGCGCAGCAACGCCGAGCTGGAGCAGTTCGCCTACGTCGCCTCCCACGACCTGCAAGCGCCCCTGCGCGCGGTGACGAGCTTCGCCGAACTCACCCTGCGCCGCTACGAGGAGCGGCTCGACGAGCGCGGGCAGGTCTACCTCCGGCAGATCGTCGAGAACGGCCAGCACATGAAGCGGCTGGTGGACGACCTGCTGGGCTTCTCGCGCCTGAATACCCGCCCCCGCCAGAACGACGAGACCGACGCGGAGGCCGTCTTCGACGCCGTGGCCCGCCGCCTCACGGAGGAGGTGGGGGCGCTGGGCGGCCAGCTTCGCCGGGGGCCACTGCCGCGCGTCCTCGCCGACGCGGGGCGGCTCGACCAACTGCTGCAAAACCTGATCTCCAACGCCCTCAAGTACCGCCGCGAGGAGGTGCCGCCGCAGGTCCACGTCACGGCCCAGCGCGAGGGCGAGTTCTGGCGTTTCGCGGTCTCGGACAACGGCCTCGGGATCGAGACGCAGTATTTCGAGCGCATCTTCGTCATCTTCCAGCGCCTGCATGGCCGGGAGGAGTTCGAGGGGACGGGCATCGGCCTCGCCGTGTGCAAGAAGATCGTCGAGGGACACGGCGGGCGGCTGTGGCTAGAGAGCACGCCGGGCGAGGGGTCCACCTTCTTCTTCACGCTCCCGGCGGCCTGACTGGCGTTGGCGGTCCGGTCCCCGCACCTCCCCCTTGAATGAGAACCCAGTGGAGTCGTCTTCACTCCCCTCTCGCAAGACACCCAGGTTCGTCCAAGCGCGACTTTAGCTGCCTCTGCGGGCTACTGCCGAGCCGCCGTCCAGAATTGGGGCGTTGGTCAGCGACGTTGACCCGCCCCGTCGTCAAGGCGGCGGACCTGAGAGGAGAAGCAGATGACGAGACTAGAGAAGAACAGCGGCCCCGCCCGACGTGGCTTCGCGGCGATGGACGCGACGCGGCAGCGTGAAATCGCCAGCCTCGGCGGACGTGCGGCGCACCAGAGCGGCAACGCCCACCGATTCACCTCGGAGGAGGCGCGCGAGGCGGGCCGCAAGGGCGGTCAGGTCTCACGCGGCGGACGTGCGGCGCGGCGGACCGGGGAGTAGCGCGAGTTTCCGAACCACACGAGAAGAGGGCGGCCCCATTCCGGCGGGCCGCCCTTCGACTTTGGAAGATTTTCCGTCTCCCCTTCTCATCGCGGTCCTCCGTTCCGTTGATGGGAGGAGGGCACCCCCATCAACTCCACTCCGACCGCTCACTGCCACGGTTGCTCGCTCCGCTCGGGCCTGACAAATTGAGGGGAAGCACCTCAACTTGTCAGGCCACCGCTATCAGGTCTCCTCACGCACGGGTGGGGCGTCCGTAGGGTTGGTCTCCACCTTAAGCCGCCCCGCCTGCCGCACGCTCTGGGTGAGGAGGTATTCGATCTGGGCGTTGACGCTGCGGAGTTCGTCGGCGGCCCAACGCTCCAGCGCGGCGTAGAGTTCGGGGCTGATTCTCAGGGGATAGTTCTTGCGGGGCACGGCGGCTCAATACAGGCTCCCAGCGTTGACGACGGGCTGGGTGCCGCGCTCGCTGGTGAGGACGACGAGGAGATTGCTGACCATCTGGGCCTTGCGCTCCTCGTCCAGCCGCACGATGTTTTGCTCGGAAAGCTGCTTGAGGGCCATCTCGACCATGCCCACTGCCCCCTGCACGATCTGCTGCCGGGCGGCGATGATCGCGCTCGCCTGCTGGCGCTGGAGCATCGCCCCGGCGATCTCCGGCGCGTAGGCGAGGTGCGAGAGCCGCGCTTCGAGCACCTCCACCCCAGCGTGGCGCAGCCGGGTCGCCAGTTCCAGCCCCAGCGCGTCGGCCACCTCGTCGGGGTTGCCGCGCAGCGAGAAGGCCATGCCCTCGTAGTCGTCGTAGGGGTACTGCGCGGCGAGGTGGCGCAGCGCCGTCTCCGATTGGATCGCCACGAACTCGCTGTAGTCCTCCACGTCGAAGACCGCCCGCGCCGTGTCCACCACCCGCCACACGATGACGGCGGCAATCTCGATGGGATTGCCCATCTGGTCGTTCACCTTGAGCCGCTCGGAGTTGAAGTTGCGGATGCGGAGCGACACCCGCCTGCGGGCCGTGAAGGGATTGGTCCAGTAAAAGCCGTTGCGCCGTTCCGTGCCCACGTAGCGCCCGAAGAGGGTGAGGACGCTCGCCTGATTGGGCTGCACGATGAAAAAGCCGAACAGCGCGACGACGACCAATAGCCCCAGCAGGGCGGCAAGGAGAGCCTGACCCGCCGCCAGCAGCCACAGCGCCAGCATCGCCGCCACTATCCAGAGCACCACGGCGGGCACTCCCGGCAGCCCGAAGGCCCGCCGTTCCACGCTCGCCACCCCAGCCTGCGGCGACACGCCCCCCTGCGGACCGACGGTGACGGGCGGCTGTTGCAGTTTGTCCATGTCTTCCTCCTATCAAAATGATATCACATTGAGAGCAAAAAGAGTTGGGAGCTAGGAGGCCGAAGGCGAAAGGCGGAAGGCCAACCACGAGTGCCCCTACCTTCCGCCTTCGACCTTCTGCTTTCTAGGGGGGCCATCATCCCCAGCTCGGCCTCAGTCCGGCGAGCGCCCCGGCCTCACCTCAATCTGCCCGCCCTGCACGCGGGTCAGGAAGCACGGCTGCGCGTGGGCCGATGGGCTTTCCAGCACGTACCCGTCCGAGAGGCGGAAGAGGCTGCCGTGCCACGGACAGCGGATGGCGTCGCCCTCGATCCTTCCCTCGCTCAGCGGTCCGCCGAGGTGGGAACACGTCTCCGCGAGGGCGTGGATATGTTCGCCCTGCCGCACGAGGAGGACGGGCACCTCGCCCGCCTTGACGCGGGTGGGCACGTTCTCGGGAAGATCGGCGTCGGCCAGCACGGGCACGAACTCGTCCGGGGGCCGCTGCCCCGCCGTGTGCGAGACGCCCAGGCCCTCCTTGTAGACGAGGGTGCCGCCCAGGTGCGCGCTCATGCCGGAGATGGTGTAGGCGAGAAAGCCCAGCCCGCGCGCCGTCGCCCTCGCCCGCCCTCCGCGCAGGAGGTACGACCCCGCGTACAGCAGGAAGGCCGACTCGTTGAGGCTGCCGTGGACGAAGCCCACCCGCCGCTTGATGGGGGAGTCGCCGCTGCGCGCCCAGTCGGTCCAGCCCGTGGCGATGGCGGCCATCCCTCCCACCAGCCCAATTGCCACCGCTAGGTCCGCCCCGGCCCGCACGTCCTTGCGACCCCGCAGCTCCATCAGATCGAGCACAGCGGCCACCGACCACGCCCCGATGGGGATGGTCACGAGGATGGGATGCAGGGGCGTGCCGATGTATTTGCCGTGGAGGAAGTCTTCCACCCGCTGCCCGACCTTCCCGCCGCGCTCGTACAGGCCGACGATGGCCCGTTGCAGCGGCTCGGCGGCGGCGTCCAGCCACGCCTGCGAGGCGATGATCTTCTCGGCGGGGTCCACGGTGCGGTCGTAGCGGGGCGGGTCGTCGTGGGGGGCGGGGTCCGGCGCTCGCGTCACAGTCATGCGGCTTCCTCCTGGTGTGGCGTGTGAGGGGTGCGTCGTCTTCAAGGTACGGGCGGGCGGAGGCAGGGCGGGTAGGCCCGGCTTCACTGTTGGTTGGGGAGGGGGCCTCTCCAGCCTGGCGGACCCACCTCCCGTTCACACCCGCTTCAAAAACGCTCCACCTGCGCTTCACCCGCTCCAAACTACCTTCTGGGCACGCGGGGGGACGCTCCCTCCGCCCGAGCGACAAGGAGAGAAGCACATGGATGTCATCATCAACAACGCCACGCCCGCCCAGGTTCAGGTGGCCCCCGCCCTCCCGCAGTTCGTGCCCCAGCAGGCCGTCCCTTACGGCCCCTCCGGGTACGGGTTCAGGCCGGACAACGACAACGACGGCCCCGGCTTCGGCCTGTTCCTGCTGCTCGGAGTGGGCGCGGTGCTGCTCTTCCGGCGTCGGCGTCGGTGGGGACCGCGCCACGCGTCGGCGGGTGGGGCGGCGGGAGAGACGAAGGAGTTCTGGCAGCGTGGCCGGGCACGCTTCTTCAGCGACCGCGCGCTCGACATCGCCCGTGAGCGGTACGCGCGGGGTGAGATCAACGCCGACGACTACGCGGCGCTGCGGCGCACCCTCGGGGGCGAGGACATGGGAGGAACGGAGAAGCCGAACGCGGGGACGTGAGGGCGGGCACCGGCTCCCGGCGGACGGGGCGGACTTTCTTGAGACAGGGGAGCGGGCGGGTCCGAATTCTGTAAAAGTGTCGTGGGTGGGCGCGTGGCCTCCAGAGGGTCAGGCGCTCTCACTCTCTTCCCCACTCCTGCTCATCCCAGGCCCCGGAGGTCGCCGTGCATCCCACGCCCCACATCAGCCCCCTTCAGGTCGCGTCGGGAATGCTCACACGCGGCTACCCCTTCATCTCCGAGACGTGTGCCCGGCTGGAGACGGACGTGTTCACCGTTCACGCCGGGCCGCTCGACCTCATCTTTCTGCGCGGTGCCGAGACCGCGAGACTGTTCTACGACCAGGACCGCTTCCGGCGCGGGGGTGCCCTGCCGCTGCGAGTCAGGAAGCCGATCTTCGGTGCGGAGACCGTACACATCCACGACGGGGAGACCCACCGCTGGCGCAAGAGCCTCTTTCTCTTCCTGCTGGAGGAGGGGCCGGTCGAGGCGCTGGTGCGCGAGTTCACGCGGGCCTGGCACGCGCGGGCCGTCCGCTGGGAGACGCAAGGGGAGGTCCACTTTCTCCGGGAGATCGAGGACGTGCTGTGCCGCGCCGTGTGCGACTGGGCGGGCGTGCCGCTCCCCAACGCGGAGCTTCGCCTGCGCGCCTCGGACTTCGTGGCGATGTTCGACGCCCCGGTGGCCGTCGGTCCCCGGTACTGGCGGGGCCTCCTGGGGCGTCGGCGCGGGGAGGCGTGGCTCGGGGACCTTATCGAGCGGGTGCGCGCGGGAACCCTGGACCCCCCAGAGGGGTCGGCGCTGCGCCGCGTCGCGCTGTTCCGGGGGCCGGACGGTGCCCTGCTCGACCCGTCCACCGCCGTCAGCGAACTCATCAACATCCTGCGTCCCACCGTCGCCGTGTCGCGGTATCTCACCTTCGCGGCGCTCGCGCTCCACGACCACCCGGAGGAGCGGGCGCGGGTCGCCGGGGGGGACCCGGCCTATGCCGAGGCGTTCACGCACGAGGTCCGGCGCGTCTATCCCTTCATCCCGACGCTGGCCGCGCGGGTGCGCGAGGGGTTCGAGTGGCGGGGGCACGCCTTTCCGAAGAACGCGCTGGCGATCCTCGACCTGTACGGCACGAACCACGACGGGCGGGTATGGGCGGACCCCGACGAGTTCCGGCCCGAGCGGTTCCTGGCCTGGGACGGGGATGCCTTCACCTTCATCCCCCAGGGCGGAAGCGAGTACGTCCGGCACCACCGCTGTCCGGGCGAGCGGATCACGGTCGCGCTGATGAACGCGGGGACCCGCCTGCTCGCCCGCGAATTGGCGTATGAGGTGCCCCGGCAGGACCTGACGGTGCGCCTGAACCGCATTCCCGCGCTGCCGGAGTCGGGGTTCGTGCTGCGGAAGGTCCGGCGGGTGCCCGAGACAGGGGCAGCTCCCGTTTAGAGACGTGTAGAGAACCCCTCGGAGCGCGGCCCCGGTCTCCGTCCTGCTCGCTCAACTCCACCCGCTCTCATCGGACAGGATGCGGAGACGACCCCCAGCTTGCTCAATGCTCTCAACCCATACCCCCGCCCCCTTTCCCGGAGACGCGCCCATGACCACCATCCTGATCGTGGAGGACGAACCCCGCCTGGCCGACATCCTGGAGGGCTACCTGCGGCGTGAGGGCTTCCACACCGAGCGGGCGGCGACGGGACCCCGCGCGCTGGAGCTGTGGCGCGCGGCCCGCCCGGCGCTGATCCTGCTCGACCTGATGCTGCCGGGGCTGGACGGGCTGGAGGTCGCCCGCCGGGTGCGCGCCGAGTCGGAGACGCCCATCATCATGCTCACCGCCCGCGACGAGGAGGTGGACCGGCTGGTGGGGCTGGGCGTCGGGGCCGACGACTACGTGGTCAAGCCGTACTCGCCGCGCGAGGTCGTGGCGCGGGTGCGCGCGGTACTGCGCCGGTCGGGAGGCCCCCCCACGCCACCCACCGCGCTCCACGTCGGGCCGCTGAGCGTGGACCCGGCGAGCTTCGAGGCCCACCTGGAGGGCCGCCCCCTCGACGTGACGGTGGCCGAGGTGAGGCTGCTCGCCGCGCTGGCCCGCGAGCCGGGGGTGGTGCGGGGACGCACCGAACTCCTCGCCGCGCTGGGCGGGCTGGAGCGCGGCAGCGACGAGCGCACGGTGGACGCCCACGTCAAGAACCTGCGCCGCAAGCTCGGTGAGCACGAGGGCCTGCTCGACACGGTGCGCGGGGTGGGCTACCGGCTGAGGGCGCGGGGGTGAGTCGCCGCCTTCCCGGACCTCCCAGAAGACGCCACCGACGCCCCGGCCTGCGCGCCCGCCTGACCCGCACCTTCGCGCTCGTGGCGGTGCTCGCCGTGCTGCTCACCTCCTTCCTGACGGTGGGGGCGGCCTTCCGGGTGATCGCGGCCCTGAATCCCGAACTGGCGCTGCCCGAGGGGGGCTTTCCCGGCTGGGACGAGGGCGGGGACGCGGCCACCCCGCCGCCCGACCCCGAGACGCTCGCCCGCTGGCAGGAGGTCGGGGAGACGGTCGTGCGGAACATCGTGCGGAGCGCCGTGCAGGCCGCCGCCCTCAGCGCGCTGCTGGCCGTGGGGGTGGCCGCGCTCGTGACCCGGCAGCTCACCCGCCCGCTCGTCCGGCTGGCGGAGGGGGCGGACCGGTTGCGCGGCGGCGAGCGCGACCTCCAGCTTCCCGTCCCGAGGCGGCGCGACGAGCTGCGCGACCTGACCCTCGCCTTCAACGAATTGACGACGGGCCTCGCCCGGCAGGAGGCGTGGCGGCGCGGGCTGGTGGCCGACATCGCCCACGACCTGCGGACGCCCCTGGCGGTGATGCGCTCGGAGATCGAGGCGATGCAGGACGGCCTGCACCCCCTCGACGAGGCCGGGCTGGCGCGGCTGCACGGCGAGGTGCTGCTGCTGGCCCGGCTCGTCACCGACCTGCGGACGCTCTCGCTCGCGGAGGGCGGGGCGCTCAGCCTCCATCCCCGGCCCCTCGACGGGGGCGAGGTGCTGCGCGCCCTGGCGGACGCCTACGCCTCCCGCGCGTCCGAGGCGGGCGTCACCCTGCGCGTCCACGCCCCGCACCCCGCCCCCCTGAGCGCCGACCCCGACCGCCTGACCCAGACCCTGCGCAACCTGCTCGACAACGCCCTGCGCTACGCCGCGCCCGGTGCCGTGGACCTGAGCGCCGACTCGGTGGACGGCCACACCCGGCTCACGGTGCGCGACCACGGCCCCGGCTTCCGGCCCGGCGACCTCGCCCGCGCCTTCGAGCGCTTCTACCGGGCCGACGCCAGCCGCACCCGCGACCCGCAGGGCCGGGCGAGCAGCGGCCTGGGTCTCGCCATCGCCCGCGCGCTCACCGAGGCGCAGGGGGGCGAGCTGACCGCCCGCAACCACCCGGAGGGCGGCGCGGAGTTCACGCTGCGGCTGCCGGTGGAGGGCCGCACCACCGGGCCGCCATAACGGGATGATGGACAGGGCGCGGCCAGCTGTCGGCGGGAGATGGAGGAACTGCCCCCCTACCCCACCAGCGAGGGCCGCTCACATTCGGCGAGGAGCAGCGCCGTGAGGGCTTCGGGGGCCACCGGGCGACCCAGCAGGTAGCCCTGGGCGGTATGGCAGTCCGGGGCGAGGAGTTCGGCGACCTGCTCGTCGGTCTCCACCCCCTCGGCCACGACCCGGAGGTTGAGGGCCTGGGCGAGCGCGATGATGGTGTGGGCGACGGTCTGGGCACCGCTCTGGGGGCCGCCGCCCGCCGTGCCGAGGGCCTGGGTGAAGCAGCGGTCGATCTTCAGGCCGCTGATGGGCAGCTCGTGGAGGCGGGCGAGCGAGGAATACTCGATGCCGAAGTCGTCGAGGGCGACGTGCAGGCCGTGGGCGCGCAGGGCGGCGAGGTGCTCGCAGGCGGCGGGGTGCAGGGTGCCGCGCTCGGTGAGTTCGAGAGACAGGGCGCTGGCGGGCAGATGGTGGTCGCGCAGGGTGGCGAGCACCCACTCCGCGAAGTCCGGGCGCTCGAACTGGGCGGGCGAGACGTTGACCGAGACCGCCGGGGGAGTCAGGCCCGCCGCGCGCCACGTCCGGCTCTGGGCGCACGCCTCACGCAGCACCCAGGTCCCGATCTCCACGATGAGGCCCGCCTCCTCCGCGATGGGCACGAACTCGGCGGGCGAGACGGGGCCGAGGGCCGGGGTCTGCCAGCGCAGGAGGGCCTCCAGCCCCACGAGGCGGCGGCTGCCGAGGTCGTGGATGGGCTGGTAGTGCAGGGTGAACTCCTGCCGGGCGAGCGCCCCGCGCAGGTACTGCTGCACCGTGAGCCGCCGCTCGCGCTCGGCGGTCAGCGCGGGTTGGAACAGCACGATGCCGCGCCTGCTCGCTTTGGCCTGGTACATGGCGAGGTCGGCGCGCGAGAGCAGCTCGCTCGCGTCCCGGCCATGCTCGGGGTAGAGACTCACGCCCGCGCTCGCCGTGACGAGGTGGGTCTGGCCGCCTGCGTAGAAGGGGATGCGGGCGGCGTGGATCAGCCGCTCGGCGACCCCCAGGACCTCCTCCGCCCCGCCCCGCGAGCGGACGATCATGGCGAACTCGTCGCCGCTGATGCGCGCCAGCAGGTCGCCCGCGCGCACCTGCCCTCGCCAGCGCCCGGCGAGGTCGCGCAGGAACTCGTCGCCCGCCGCGTGCCCCAGCACGTCGTTGACCATCTTGAAGTTGTCGAGGTCGAAAAACAGCAGCGCGAAGCGTTCGCCCGTGCGCTCGGCGTGGGCCAGCATCTCCTCCAGCGCCTCCCCGAAGCGCAGCCGGTTGGGCAACCCCGTCAGGGGATCGGTGTAGGCCTGGCGCGTGACCTCCCCCAGCCGGGCCACCGTCTGCGCGTCGAGCAGGGTCGCCGCCCCGTACATCAGACCGATGTACAGCGGGCTGAGGACGTAGAACTGGAGGTGCAGCATTCCGTTGAGGTCCGGGTTGAGCGCAACGGACGTAAAGCGGCTCAGGACGAGGGCCGTGACGCCCAGAGCCACGCTCAGGCCGTAGAACGTCAGGGAGGCGACCATGCCCCGGCGCGTGCCCAGGGTGACGAAGGACCATACGTAGATCAGCGGGGCCATCACGCTGAACAGGTGCGAGCGCGAGTACACGTCCGTGAAGAACAGCTCACACGCCTGGAAGGACAGGAAGCACGACATCCCGTTGAGCAGCACGAGCTGTTCGAGCCACCGCAGCGGCGTCCGCTTCAGGACGAACGCCACGTAGGTCAGCGCCCAGACCACGATGGCCCCCAGGCCAATGGTGCGTTCCGGGCTGGGCTGGGGAAAGGCGAGGGCCACCGTCACCAGCGCGAGGCAGATGACGATGGGCAGGTAGAGGCGGTAGAGCTTCCCCTTCACTGCCGGGAGGGCGGACGGCTCCGGCTCACGACCGTCGAGCGTGAAGTTCGTCCGCGTCGGCACGTGGACCAGCGTAGGAGGGGGCCTCCCACACTTTCCTGACACCCCGCCGGCGTGAGCAGGAGAGGAAAGGACACCGGAGGAGGATCAGGTTCCCGGCCTCCTCCCCGCCCTATCCCGGCGTCCCCACCGCCGCCCTCGTCAGGAAGTCGCGGTACCAGCGGCCCGACGCCTTGAGGGTGCGCGCCTGAGTGGCGAAGTCCACATGCACCAGCCCGAAGCGTTTGTCGTAGCCCTCCGCCCACTCGAAGTTGTCCATCAGCGACCACGCGAAATAGCCCGAGACCTTCGCACCCCCCGAAATCGCGTCGGCGAGCGCGGCGAGGTGGCTCTGGAAGTAGCGGGTGCGCTCGGGGTCACGGACCTGCCCGTCGGCGTCCACCGTGTCGGGGTAGGTCGCGCCGTTCTCGGTGACGTACAGCGCACCCGGCTCATAGTCGTGCTCCAGGCGCAGCATCAGGTCAGTGAGGCTCTGCGGCGCGACCTCCCAGCCGAAGCCGGTGTACTCGCTGCCCTCCACCCGCACCTGCTCCAGGTCCAGCCAGCCCCGGCCCGGCGCGTCCCGGACCACCGCGCGCGAGTACATGTTCACGCCCAGGAAATCGGTCGGCGCGGCGATGGTCTCCAGGTCGCCCGCCCGCACGACGCCCTGCGCCTCCGGGCTGAGACGGCCCAGCAACTCGCACACGTCCGCCGGGTAGCCGCGCCCGAACACGGGGTCCAGATACCAGCGGTTGGCGAAGCCGTCCTGCCGCCGCGCCGCCGCGTGGTCCTCCGGGGTATCGCGGCTGGGGTAGGCCGCCGCCAGGTTGAGGGTGATGCCCACCTGCGCCCCCGGCGCATGCGCCCGCACCGCCCCCACCGCCAGCCCGTGCCCCAGCAGCAGGTGATGGGCCGCCCGGATGGAGGCCCCGTGGTCGCGGTGGCCCGGCGCGTGAATGCCCTCGGCGTAGCCCAGGTGCGCGGCCACCCACGGCTCGTTCACCGTGATGAAGTGCCGCACCCGGTCGCCCAGCGCCCCCGCGACGATGGCGGCGTAGTCCGCGAAGGCGTGGGCGGTGTCGCGCGAGGGCCAGCCGCCCGCGTCCTCCAGCGCCTGCGGCAGGTCCCAGTGGTACAGCGTGACCCAGGGAGTCAGCCCGCGCGCCAGCAGCCCGTCCACGAGGCGGTCGTAGAAGGCCAGGCCCGCCGCATTCGCCGGGCCGCGCCCGGTGGGCTGCACGCGCGGCCACGCCACGGAGAAGCGGTAGGCGTTCACCCCCAGCGAGCGGATCAGGTCGAGGTCCCCCTCCCAGCGGTGGTAGTGGTCGCAGGCCGTGTCGCCCGTGTCGCCGCCACTCACCCGGCCCGGCGTATGCGAGAAGGTGTCCCAGATGCTCGGGCCTTTGCCGTCCCCGGCGGGTGCCCCCTCGATCTGGTAGCTGCTGGTGGCGACGCCCCAGGTGAACCGGGCGGGAAAACGGGCGAACAGGGAGGCAGGGGTGGGCGTCATTCAGGCTCCGATGGGAAACAGGGCAAAAGGGGAGAGACCGCCAGGTGAGGCGGAGTCTGGGACGGCGGAGAAAGGGGAACGGCAACGCCCAACTCCCCGAGCTGAGAGCTGAGAGCTGACGGCTGACGGCTGACCGCTAATCCTTCACCGCCCCCGCCGTCAGCCCCGAAATGACGTGGCGGCTGGCGAGCAGGAAGACGACGACGAGCGGCAGCACCGTGATCAGGACGAGCATCATGATCGCGCCCCAGTCCACGTCCACGTTCGTCGCGCCGCCGCCCAGTCGCCGCAGCGCCAGCGGGAGCGTCTGGATCTCGGTGTCGTTCAGACGCATGATCAGCGCGCCCTTGAAGTTGTTCCACGACCCCACGAACGTGACCACGCCGAGGGTCGCCAGGATGGGCCGGATCAGGGGCAGCACCACCCGCCGGAAGATGCCGAACTCGGTCGCGCCGTCCATGCGCGCGGCCTCGATCAGCTCGCGCGGGAGGGCCGAGACGATGTACTGCCGCGCCAGAAAGATGCCGAACGCGCTCGCCATGCCCGGCACCCACAGGGCGCGCGGGGTGCCGATCCAGCCCAGGGCGTTGTTCATCACGAGGAAGCTGGGAATGTCCATGATCAGCGGCGGAATCAGCATGGTGAGCAGCACGAAGCTGAACATCCACCGCCTGCCCCGGAAGTCGTACATGGCGAAGGCGTACCCCGCCAGCGAGCAGAAGAAGAGCGTGGTCGCCGTCGCCATCAGCGAGATGTACAGGCTGTTCCAGAACGACCGCAGCACCTGTCCGTCCAGCTCGACGTTCAGGGCGCGCAGGTTGTCCAGCAGCTCGCCGCCGAACCACGCGCGCGGCGGGAAGGTGAAGACCTGATCGCTCGGCAGCGAGGCCCACACCACCATCAGGTAGAAGGGGACGACCGAGAGCAGGCAGGCGAGGCCCACGAGTGCCCACAGGGGCAGCCTCCGCCACAGGCGCGGTCGGCGGGCCGGAGGGGTGGGGAGGGCCGTCACCGCGCTCCCCCGTCGCCCCGGCCCAGCAGGAAGTTGTTCAGGAGGCTGAGGACGAAGATCGCCAGGAACAGCAGCCAGCTCATCGCGGCGGCGTAGCCCATGTCGAGGTCGCGGAAGGCCGTGTTGAAGATGTGCATGGCGCTCGTCAGGCCCGCCGCGCCCGCCCCGCCGCTCTCCCCGACGAGCATGAACGGCTCCTCGAAAATCTGCATGTTGCCGATGATCGTGAGGGTAAAGGCGTAGAACATCATCGGGCGCAGCAGCGGCAGGGTGATGTGGCGGAACTTCTGCCAGCCGGTCGCGCCGTCCACGGTGGCGGCCTCGTACACGTCCTCGCTGATGGCCTGAAGGCCGCTGAGGTACAGCACCACGTTCCAGCCCACATAGCGCCAGAAGATCACGGCGGCCACCGAGGTCGGCACGAGGTCGGGGTCGCCCAGCCAGCGCAGGGGGTCCAGGCCCACCATGCCGCGCAGGTAGTTCAGCAGCCCCAGCCGCTCGCTGTAGAGCACCCCGAACACGATGGAAATCGCCACGGCGTTCGTGATGTACGGCAGGAAAAGCAGGGTCGAGACGCCCCGCTGCCAACGCTTCAGGCCCGTGTGGATCAGGTACGCCAGCGGCAGCGCCACGAGATGCTGCGGCACGCCCGAGAGCAGGCCGATCCAGACCGTGTTTCTCAGGGTGCTCCAGAACTGGTCGCTCGGCTCCAGCGCGAGCGCGAAGTTCTCGAAGCCCACGAAGCGCCAGTTGCCCAGCCCGTCGAGCGGCGACCAGATGTGAAACGCCAGGAAGAGGCTGAACAGCAGCGGAAACAGCCCGAACACGGCGAACAGGATGAAAAAGGGGCTGACGAACACGTACGGCGCGAGGCGCTGTTGCAATCGGGTGTAACTCCACCGCTTCGGCGCGTCGCGCGTGGGACGGAGGGGCAGGCGGTCTTGCATGGGGGTCCTCGAGGGGGTGGTCAGGCGTCGGCGGTCGGCCCTCAGCCAACCCACCGGACGGGGCTGACCGCCCCCAGCCTTCCTAGCGGGCGCGGCGCAGAATCTGCGCGCGGGCGTCGGCGAGGGCCTGCCGGATGTCCTTGTTCTTCTCCAGCACGTTCGTCAGCTCGGTGTTCACGATCTGGTCGGCCACCGAGTCGTACTTGTTCACGTCGATGGGCTGGGTCTTGCGCGCGGCGTCACGCCACAGCAGCCGGGCGCGCTGACCCCCCAGGAAGGGCACGGCCTGGTTGAACACCATGTTGTTCTGCGCGCTCAGCAGCGCCGGGAAGGCCCCGTTGTCGGTGAAGGCCTCGATCTGCGCGGACGGTTGCAGGGTCATGAACTTGACGAACTCCCAGGCCATCGCCTTGTTCGCGGCCCCCGAGGGGATGGCGTAGAACGAGCCGCCCCACGAGGCGAAGGAGTTCTCCGGCAGGTTCTGCACGCGCCACAGGCCCTTGGTCTCCGGTGCCATCCAGTTTTGCAGGGCACCTTGCAGCCACGCGCCGGAGAACTGGGTGGCGACGGTGCCCTTCTTGAAGGCGTCGTACCACTCGTTGCTCCACTCGCCGATCTTGGCGTCCAGCCCGGCGTCGCGCACCTGCTTGCTGAGGGTGAAGGCGCGCACGAAGCGGGGGTTGTCCGGGCCGACGAGCAGGTTGTTGCCCTTGTCGAAGTAGATGCCCTCGCCGGGCTTGAGGTTCGTGCGGCTGATGATGCCGTACATGCTCTGCGCGGTGTTGATGAGGTACGCGCCCGTCTTCTGCTTGATCGTCCTCCCGGCGGCGAGGTAGGCCTCCCAGCTCCCCAGCATGGTGGCCGGATTCACGCCCGCCCGGTCGAGCACGTCCTTGCGGTAGAAGAACGTGCCGGGGCCGATGTCGGTGGGCATGGCGACGAAGCGCCCGCCCGTGCCCGTCGCCTGCGCGATGGTGAAGGGGGTGAACAGCCGCTTGGACGCCCCCGCGTTGTACGGTGCCCCGTTGAGGTCCTCCAGCCCCTGCCCGTCCGCGAACTTGCCCACGTAGCCGACCTCCAGCGCCATCACGTCGGGCAGGCCCTGACGGGTCGCCAGCGCGGTCGTCATCGCGTTGTGGTGGTCGGCGAACTCCTGCGTCTGGAGCTTCACCGTCACGTTGGGGTACTTCCTGTTCCACGCGGCGAGGCTCGCCTTGACCGAGCTGTCGAGGCTGGGAAAGACCGCGACCGTCAGGGTCATCTTCTCCTGCGCGTGGGCCGCGCCGGCGAGCAGGGCGGCGGACAGGGTGAGGGCACCGAGGCGGGACAGGCGGGGCTTGAACATGGGGGGACCTCCGGGGTCGGGCGAGAGGGCGGCAGGAGGGGCGAAAGCGTTTTCAGGGGGTGGATGCCGAGGAAGGGTCATGGCCCGCCCGTCCCCGGTGGCCCGGTGGACTCCCGCTCGACGAGGAGCGGCTCGAAGGCGGGGAGCGCGGGGGCCTCGCCCGTGAGCAGGCGCAGCACGGCCCGCGCGGCGGCCTCGCCCATCTCGCTGATGGGCTGGCGGATGGTGGTGAGCGGCGGGGTGGTGAACTGCGAGCTGAACAGGTCGTCGAAGCCCGTGAGGGACACGTCCTCCGGCACGCGCAGGCCCCGGCGGTAGAGTGCCAGCCGCGCCCCGAAGGCCATCTGGTCGTTCGCGCAGCAGATCGCGGTGAAGGGCACGCCCGACGCCAGCAGCGCCTCGGTGGCCCGCTCACCCGACCGCTCGGTGTAGTCGCCGATCCGCACGAGGGCGGGGTCCACGCCCAGACCGGCTCCGGCAAGCGCCTCGTGAAAGCTCCGGCGGCGCTCCACCGCGTCCTGCTGGGCCTCGGTCCCGCCCACAAAGGCGATGCGGCGGTGGCCCCGCTCAACGAGGTGCGCCACGATCCGCCGGATGCCCTCGCGGTGGTCGAGGTTCAGGCAGCACTCGCCCAGGCCGCGCACGTCGCGCCCGACCGCCACCATCGGCACGCGCCGGGCGACGGCGAGCAATTCCTCGTCCCCCAGCACCCCGCTCAGGATGATCAGGGCGTCCACCCGGCGGCGCAGCAGCAGATCGAGCGCCCCGCGTTCCTGCTCGGCGTGCCAGTGCCCGCTCACGACGAGGGGATGGTAGGGGCTGCCGTCCAGCCCGCGCTCGATGCCCGCCAGCGCCTCCCCGAAAAAGGGGCTGCTGATGTTCTGGGTAAGCACCCCCACCGAGAAACTGCGCCCGTTCGCCAGCGCCTGCGCCTGCACGTTGGGCCGGAACTCCAGCCGCTCGATGGCCGCCTCCACGCGTGCCCGCTTCTCGGGGGCCACGTTGGCGGTGCCGTTGAGAATGCGCGACACGGTGCTGGGCGACACGCCCGCAGCCCGCGCCACATGGGCGAGCGTGACGGTTTCGGACATCAAGACTCCTGATCGGCGACGGGCCGATCCGTGAGGGACAGCGGGGTGGTGGACAAACTCACAGTACGCCGCCCTGAAAGCGCTGTCAAGGGAGGGGTGGGCGGTTTTTGAGAGTCTTAAACTCTTCCCGGAAGGGGAAGGGCCTCCCCCGTATGAGGAGCAGATGTTGCTCGTCGCCCAGGGAGATAAGAGTTGGAAACACCCTCACCCGTCTGGGGAAGGCCGGACGATCTGAGCACGTTTGGCGGCGTCCTTCTCCCCACGACGGGCCGCGTGCGCCTCTTCCACCCTGCCGCGAACGGGCGCTGGGAAGTGGTTCACGCCGGGGTGCCTCCCATGCGATACTGTGCCCGTCTCCAAATCCGACCATCACACGGCACCGGCCCAGAGGGCGGGCGGCCCGGTCGGGAGTGCGGGGATGCAAGGAGAGTTATGGCCCAGGGTCGAGTGAAGTGGTTCAACGTCGAGAAGGGATACGGCTTTATCGAGCACCCCGGCAACCCCGACGTGTTCGTGCACTACAGCGCCATCCAGAGCGGCGGTTTTCGCAAGCTGAACGAGGGCGACGAGGTGGAGTTCGAGGTCGAGGCCGGGCAGGGCAACAAGGGTCCCCAGGCCAGGAACGTCGTCGTGACCAACGCCGCCCCGGCTCCTGTGGGCGGCAGCGACATGGGTGGCGGCAACCGGGGTGGCGGCAGCCGCTGGTAAGTTCTTCCACACAGGAGGGCATAGAAGGGAGGGGTGAGCGTCGCGCCGCGTTCGCCCCTTCGCCTTTGGGGAAGCGGTCGCCACGAGAGTTATCAGCCATCAGCTCTCAGCGGTCAGCAGGAGGGGACTGTGGGCCAGCCCTCCTTCATGCATCGGGTGAGGTGTGCCCCCTCCCCCACAGCCCGGCGTGAATGCGTTCTCACCCACCTCCCTCCGGCCATAGGATGCGCCCATGACCGAACGGCCCGACCTGACGCCACCTTCCCCGCTGGCCCCGCCACCGCCGGACGTGCCACGGGAGGACCTGGGCCGCCCCGTCGCCCCCGCGCCAGCCGTGGAGACGCACCCCATGTCCTTCACCGGGCAGGCGGGCGAGTACTTCCGCATCTGGATCGTGAATACGGCGCTGACCATCGTGACGCTGGGGCTGTACCTGCCCTGGGCGCGGGTGCGGCAGCGGCAGTATTTCTACGGACATACCTGGCTGGACGGGCACAACTTCGAGTACACCGCCAGCCCGCTCGCGCTGCTGCGGGGCTACCTGATCGTGGGGGCGTTTTTCCTCGCCTACTCGGTGTCGTCGAACTTCGAGCAGACGTTCTGGCTGGCGGGCGTGATCGGCGTGCTGTTCCTCGTGCTGTACCCGTGGCTCGTCATGAAGTCGCTGCGCTTTCTCACGGCGAGCAGCACGCACCGGGGCCTGCGCTTCCGGCACCACGGGCGGGCAGGCGGGGCCTACACCTCCTACGGGCTGGCAAACCTCGCGGCGGGCCTTTCGGGCGGGCTGGCGCTGCCGTGGGCATGGTTCATGCAGCGGCGCTATCAGGTGGAGGGTGCCGCCTATGGAAGCGCGCGGGCAAAGTTTCGGGGCGACGTGGGCGACTTCTATGTGATCGGGCTGACGGGACTGGCCGTTTCCATCGGGGGGGCGATGCTGCTCGCGGTGCCGGTGGTCGGGCTGCTGTTCCTGCTGGGGTTGCTGGATACGCCCGCCAGCGTCGGAGGCGTGCCCTCGACGGGCATCATCGCGGGCCTCGTCGCCGCCTACCTCGCCTTCCTCACTCTCTACGGCGTCGCCTGGCAGTACGTCCGCGCCGCCACGTTGCGCTACGTCCTCAACCGGGTGGAGGTCGGCGGGGTGGTCCGCACGGCGGCGACCTTCAGCCCGTGGCGGCTGGTATGGATCGGGGTGACGAACACGCTGGCGCAGGTCCTCACGCTGGGGCTGGCGACGCCGTGGGCCGCCGTGCGCCGCGCCCGGTACGTCGCGTCCGGGGTGCAGGTGCGCGCTATTGGGAGCCTCGACTCCTTCGCCGCCGACGTGACGCCGGACGAGAACGCGCTGGGCGAGGCGGCGACGGAGTTGCTGGACATCAATCTGGGGTTCTAGCAACGAGGTGGAGGAGGTTGAGAGGTACGTTGGTCGGGTCGCCAGGCCCGTTCACCCCCACCCGGCCTCCCCCCTCAAGGGGGAGGGGCAACAGAAAGAATCCCTTGTCTCCATGCAACTGAGGTATCCCTTGACCGACCCCCTCCCCTCCCCCCCCCTCGTCCTGACCGGCGTGTACCTCGACGGGCGCACGAGCCGCAGCCGCGCCGCCACGCTGGAGGTGGCCGGGGACGCGGCGATCCTTCGCGCCGAGGGTGGGCTGGAGACCCGGTGGACGCTGGCGCAGGTCGGGATTGAGCCGCCCGTGCCCGGTATCCGGCGGGTGCTGAAGTTCCCCGGCGGCTCGCGCTTCGAGACGGGAGACGACGCGGCGGTGAGCGCCCTGGAGGCGCGGCTGGGCCGCAACCGGGGGCTGGGAGGCGTGCGCCGACTGGAGGCCCGCTGGGGGACGGCGCTGGGGGCGGTCGTCCTGATCGCCGCCTTCGCGTGGGCGTTCGTGGCGTTCGGCGTGCCCGCACTTGCCCGCACCGCCGCGAACGCCACCCCGCGTTCGGTGCTGACGACCTTCGACCGGGAGACGCTGGAGCTGCTGGAGGGCGGCGAGTACCTCTCCCCCAGCCGCCTGAGCGCGGCGCGGCAGGCGCGGCTTCAGCGGGAGTTCCGGCGGGTGACGGCCCGGCTGGGGGGCGACTTCTCCTACCGCCTGCTGCTGCGCGACGGGGAGGGCGAGGACGCGCCCTTCGAGCTGGGGCCGAACGCCTTCGCGCTGCCGGGCGGCACGGTGGTCATGACCGATCAACTCGTCGCGCTGGCACGGAGCGACCGGGAACTCGTCGGCGTGTTCGCGCACGAGGTCGGGCACGTGACGGGGCGGCACGCGCTGGAGAGTATCTATCAGGGCCTCGGCCTGAGCCTGCTGACGGTGGCCGTGACGGGCGACCTCGTGAGCGCGGGGACGTTCGCCGCCGCCGTGCCCGCCACCCTCCTTCGCAACGGCTACTCGCGTGACGCCGAGACCGAATCCGACGACCTCGCGGGCCGCTTCCTGCTGCGCGAGTACGGCACGACCAAGCCCCTGCGCGACCTCCTCGCCCGGCTGGAGACCCATGACCGGAACGCCGACGAGAACGATGTGGAGGAGGGCAGCCGCATCGAGGACCTGCTCCAGACACATCCGGGCACGGCGGACCGCATCCGGCACCTGCGGGAGATGGAGGAGAACCGAGAGTGATGAGGGAGTACGGCGGTTAACTTGCCGCCTTTGTTCTTGGCTGACCGCTGAAGGCTGACGGCTGACAGCTCCCTACACCCGCCCGCCCCGGCTGCTCCCCCGTGTGACTCCACCCGCGATCAGGTGGGCGGCGCGCAGCGGTTCGGGGATGCGGCCCGTGACCGTCAGCGCGTTCAAGGCGGCCTCCGCTTCCGGCAGGCTCAGGCCCACCCTTTGCACGAACACGCCCCGGCAGGGTTCCATCGGGCCGAGGGCCTCGATCAGCCGCCACTTGCGCGCCCCACCCGGAGCGCGCGTCAGGAGGGCGGAGCGGATGCGCTCCATCTTCGGGGGTCGGCGGGCCACGATCAGGACGGGGAGGCCGGTCAGGGCGCTCAACTGGGGTGCATCCACCACGTTGAAGCCCGCCAGCGCCACCCCTTGAAGCAGGATGAGGTGGAGGTGTTCGCTCGCCCCGCTCGCCTCCACCAGCCGGGCGAGTTCGGACGTGGAGTTGCGCCCGTCGCGCCGCACCCGCCCGCTGACGACGCCGTGGAGGGTGTGCCGGGCGAAGACGGTGCCGAACACCCGCACGTCCCCCCGGTGCTCGCGGGGGAAGGGGGCATCGTCGAAGCCGATGGCGTGGGAGAACATGACGGGGGGCAGAAGTTATCCAAACTTTCTACCTTCAGCCTCCAACGCCCCCTCGATGTCCCCCAGCAGGTCCCCGATGTCCTCAATGCCGATGCTCAGACGCAGAAGGTTCGGCGTGATTCCGAGGCGGCGGCGCTCGGCTTCCGGCAGGGCGCGGTGGGAGGTGCCCCACGGCCAGGAGAGGGTGCTCACCACGTCGGCGAGGCTGGGGGCAAGGGGGATGCGGCCCGCGAGCGCGCGGACGAAGGCGGGGGCGTCCTCGATATCGGCGCTGAGCATCCCGCCGAAGCCGTTCGGGTACAGCTCCATCGCCCGGTGAAACTGGGGATGGTCCGAGAGGCCGGGGTGGTACACGGCGCGGACGCGGGGGTGGTTCGCCAGCACATCTGCCACCGCCTGCGCGTTGCCGGAGTGGGCGCGCATCCGCAGGCCGAGGGTCTTGAGGCCCTGCAAGGTCATCCAGGCGTCGAAGGCCCCCATCGTGCCGCCGAGCCGCAGGAGCCGGGTCCGCGCGGAGGCGATCAGGTCGGCCCGCCCGCACGCCACCCCCCCGAAGGCCGTGGAATGCCCGCTGAGATACTTGCTCACCGAATGGGTCACGAGGTCGGCCCCGTGCAGGGCGGGTCGGAAGACGGCGGGGCTGGCGAAGGTGTTGTCCACGCTCAGGATAGCTCCCCGCTCATGCGCCAACCGGGCGAGGGCGGGCACGTCGGGCACCGTCATCAGGGGATTGGTCAGGCTCTCGACGTGCAGCACGCGCGTCTCCGGGCGGAAGGCGGCCTCCACCTCGCCGGGGTCGCAGGCGTCCACGAAGGTCACGGCGATGCCGAGGCGCGGGAACTCCTCGGCGAGGAGGGCGTAGGTCACGCCGTACACGCGGGCATCGGCGACGACATGATCTCCAGCGCGCAGCACGCCCAGCAGCGCCGCGCTGATGGCCGCCATGCCGCTGCCCGCCACGAGCGCGGCCTCGGTGCCCTCCAGCCCCGCCAGCGCCCGCTCCAGCGTCGCGGCGTTCGGCGTGCCGTTGCGGTAGTAGAAGCTGCTCGGCTCCTCGCCGCTCATGGCGCGTTCCAGGGCGTCGAGGTCGGGATAGGCGTAGACCGTGGACTGGTAGATCGGCTCGGCAAGGGGCGTGCTGAGGTTGGGGCGGGCCTCCTCCCCCGCGCGGGCGGCGAGGGTGGTCAGGTCGTAGTCATGCTGGGGGCCGGGCATGGGGGGAGGATAGACGCAAACTCAGGGGGACAGGGTGTAGGTGTAAAACGTCTCGTCCCGCCGCCACCCCTGCGCCTCGTAGAGGGACTGGGCGGTGGAGTTGTCCAGGGCCGTGGTGAGGGTCAGCCACGCCGCGTCCGTCTCCCGCCCGTGCTGCCGCGCCCGCTCCAGGAGGGCCTGCCCAACCCCACGCTTCCGGCTCTCGGGGGCCACGAAGAGGTCGTTGAGAATCCAGATTCGCCGCATCCCCAGCGACGTGAACGACGGGTAGAGCTGCGTGAATCCGACGGGTGTGGAGCCGTCCAGCGCGAGGAAGATCACCGACTCCTCCCGCTCCAGCCGCTCGGAGAGGAAGACCCGCGCGCCCTCCCGGTCGTCTTCCTGCACGTAAAACCGCCGGTAGCTGTCGAAGAGAGGCAGGAGAGCGTCGAGGAAGGAGGCGTCCGCACGCACGACGGTCAGGAGGGACATGCGGAGGAGAATAGAGTGCCCGGCACGGTGGGAAGCGGCGGGGGCTACCAGCGCAAGGACCGTCTCAGCTCCTCCTCGCTGCGGGCGCGGACCTGCCGGATGCGAGCCTTCAGACCACCCAGCGGCACAAGCTGATCGCCTCGCAGGGGCGACCACACCCCGTGGGTCCACCCTCCACTGACCAACAGGCCCTGCCCGGTACAGCCGACCGGAGCGTAGAGGTTGCCCGGCAACCGCTCACCTCTGGGGAAGTTCCGCTTCTCCAGCCCCAGAATCCAACGGGTCCCCACCGGATAGTTCGTGATGTAGGGGTAGGGCGCATTACCGTCGTCGCCACGAACGCGCAGCACTCGGGCGGGAGCCTTGCCGAGGTACGTGCTCAGCACCCTCACGTCCATGTAGAGCGGCGGCGTGATGCCCGGACGGGTGGAGGGCACGATTCGCACAACCTCCGCCTGAACGATGAGTTCGGCACGCTTCGCAGACCACCCGAAGGCCGCCGGACCGCAACTGGTGGCCTGGGCCTGGGAGACCAGCGTCAGACTGACGATGCAGAGCAAGCGGCGCATGTCCCCAGCTTGCCTGCCCCCACCTGACGCCGAGTGAGGAGATTTTACCGTCCAGACCGAGGTGCGCCGGGACGCGTTCCGACAACCATCGCACGAGAAGAACCGTTCAGCTCAACGCCCGCACCACGGTCGTCACGGCCCTTCCAGCAGCGCCAGGGCCACCAGAACGGCCCCAGCCAGCGTCAACGACACGAACGGCGGTGCCGTCAGGGTCAGGAGTCCGGCGACGATCAGCACCGCGCACGCGTCCAGGTGGCTCCGGTAGATCCGCCGGTCCAGAAACCACAGGTACAGCGCCAGCTCCAGCCTGACGAGCACCGGCCCGCCGAACAGCAGCAGGGTCAGCGCGGGCGAGGGCGGACCCCAGGGATGGGCGATGATCCGCTCGTTGGCGACCGCGAGGGCGATCAAGCCCACGACGATCAGGACCTGCGTGTTCGTCGCCAGACGGCCCATCCGCAGGGGGTCCCGCGTCTCCCCCAGGTGCCGCAACGTCAGGGTGTGCGTCCGCCCGAACAGCACCGCCCACAGCGCCACCGTCCCCGCCAGGGCCGCCGTGCCCGCTGTCACCGTCAGCGCCGTCATGGGCACCTCGGCGATGGCCGTGCCCGTGGTCAGGACCGTTTCCCCCAGGGAGATCAGCAGGAAGAGGCGATTGCGTTCCAGCATGTGCTCGGCGTCGAACGCGAGCCGCTCGGTGTTCAGCCTCCGGCCTGGGACGGGATGCCCCAGCCACCCGCCGATCAGGTCCAGCAGGGCGGCGGCGGCCCACCACCCCAGCCTCGCCTCCGGGTCCACCAGACCGCCCACCACCCAGAGCGGCGCGATGGCAACCATCCAGAGCGAGGTGCGCCGGAAGTGCTCCCGGAACAGGGCGGTCGGTGGCCTCCACATCATCCAGAAGCTGCGCCCCAGTTGGCCCACGACGAGGGGGAGGACGAAGGCCCACACCCCCGCGCCAAACGCCCCCGGAATCGCCGCGTTCATGAACAGGCCCAGCCACATGACGGCCAGCAGCAGGCCACGGGCATCCGGCCTGCCCACGCCCAGCATGGCGGCGTCCCAACTGGTGGTGGACCACGTGCGGTATACCGCCAGCAGCAGGACCAACGTCTCGGTGGCCCCCCGCCAGGACAGGTTCTCCAGCAGGTGATGCGAGAGCTGGGACACCGCGAAGACGAAGACCAGATCGAAGAACAGTTCGAGGGGCGTGACCTCGAACCTCCGGGCGGCCCCCAGCGGCGAGCGGGCCTGGGTCACTGTCTCATCCCGGTTCAGCGCCGCTCAGTTCAGCGCCGCCGGGGCCTGACCCTGCGCCCGCAGGAGGGCGATGTCCCTGGCCGGGGCATTGCCGAACAGCCGCCCGTACTCCCGGATGAACTGGGACGCGCTGGTGTAGCCCACCTGACGGCTGACCGTCGTCACATCCAGCATGGCCGTGAGCATCAGCCGCCGCGCTTCCCGCAGCCGCAGGGCCTTCTGGAATTGCAGGGGACTCATGTTCGTGACCGCCTTGAAGTGCCCGTGGAACGACGACGGACTCATGTGGACCATCTCCGCCAGCGCCTCGACGTTCATGGGCTGGTCGAAGTGGGCGCGCACCCAGTCCACCGCCCGCGCCACGCGCTGCACGTGCGACTCGCCCTGCCCGATCTGCGCGACCCGGCCCCCCATCGGCCCGCGCAGCAGCCGGATCAGCAGTTCGTCCACCACCAGCGGGGCCAGCAGTTCCGCGTCCCGCTCGTCGTGCAGGAGGGTCAGGAGCCGGGTGGCGGCCTGCACGATCTCGGTGGTGGACTCCCCGACGCCGATGCCACGGGTGTCCTTCAGGGGCGGCAGGCCGTACGGGAAGACCCGGTGGGCCAGCTCGGCGACCCGGTGCGGGTTCAGCTCGACGGTCACGCCCAGGTACGGCTCGGCGTGGCTCGCCCGGATGATCTGGGCCGCCACGGGCAGCTCCAGGGAGGACAGCAGCATCACCGACTCGTTGTATTCATACACTTCCGACCCGAGAAACACCCGCTTGGCCCCCCGCGCCACGATGCACACCGACGGGCGGTACACGCCATGCACGAGTTGATCGTTCAGGCGCGACCCACGCACGGCGGAGATGCCCGGAAGCCGCAGCTCGTGACGCCCGTCGAACGGGGCGTATTGCCCGAGCATCCGGGCCAGCGCGGACAGGTCGGCCTCGGTCGGCCCGGCGGGGGGCGGGGTGACGTGGACGACTGGCTGGTGATCGGCGGGATTCGTCATGAGGTGCCTCCGCGAAGGGCGAAAACTTCCAGTCCTGACCGGGCGACGTTTCACCGCTGGAGTGACGGTGACGCCGAAAGTCTCCTCAGAAGATCGTACCCACTCGCCGCCCCTGAGACCTGCCCGATCCTTCAGAGTTGTCGCCTATTCCTGCGAATGCTTCGGGGGGAGGTATGGAGGATCGGGTGACAAGTTTGCAGGAACAGGCAGCCTTTCGTCCGGGCGGAGATGGAAACTGACCTCACTCCGCAGAGGAGCAGGCAGAGGATGAGGGTCCCTGCCGGGGAGGGAACATGCAGCAACGTGAACTTGGAACCAGTGGTCTGGAGGTCTCCGCCCTCGGCTACGGCACGATGGGCCTGGATGCCGTCTACGGCTCGGGGGCCAGCCGCCAGGACGCCACCCGTGTCCTCCATGCCGCCGTCGAGCGGGGCGTGACCCTGTTCGATACCGCCGAGGCGTACGGTCCCTTCACGAACGAGGAACTGGTCGGCGAGGCGCTGGCCCCGTACCGCGACCGGGTGGTGATCGCCACCAAGTTCGGCTTCGGCATCAACGCGGACGGCAGCCGCTACGGGCTGGACAGCCGCCCCGAGCACATCCGGCAGGTCGTGGACGCGATGCTCACCCGCCTGAAGACCGACACCATCGACCTGCTCTACCAGCACCGTGTCGATCCCAACGTGCCCATCGAGGACGTGGCGGGCACGGTGAAGGCGCTGATTCAGGAGGGCAAAGTCAAGCACTTCGGGCTGTCCGAGGCGAGCGCGCAGACGATCCGGCGGGCGCACGCGGTCCAGCCGGTCGCCGCCGTGCAGAGCGAATACTCGCTGTGGACGCGGGACGTGGAGCACAACGGCGTCCTGGCCGCCTGCGAGGAACTCGGCATCGGCTTCGTGCCCTTCAGCCCGCTTGGGGCGGGCTTCCTCACGGGCAAGATCGACGCCCAGACGAAGCTCGACCCCACCGACTTCCGCGCCGTCTCCCCGCGCTTCACGCCGGAGGCCCGCGAGGCGAATGGGGGCGTGGTGGACCTCCTGACCCGCATCGCGGGCGAGAAGGGGGCAACTCCGGCCCAGGTCGCGCTCGCGTGGCTGCTGGCGCAGAAGCCCTGGATCGTGCCCATTCCGGGAACGAAGAAGGTGGAGCGCCTGGAAGAGAACCTGGGGGCGGCGGACGTGCAACTCACCCCGGACGACCTGCGCGAGATCGAGGAGGCGGCCTCGAAGATCACGGTGCAGGGTGCCCGCCTCCCCGAGGGCGTGCTGGAGCTGACGAACCGCTGAGCGCCCGCGTCGTGGCGGCTGCGGGCCGTGCTCCTCCCGAGCTGACGCGCCGCCGAAGGTTGTGGAGGAGAACCCCATGCAGAACAACCAGAACGCAACACGGAGGTCAGCCCGGCCATCCGTCACCCCGAAGAACGACGGAGAGATGCCGCTTCCGACAGAGGCCCGTCGCCCGGCGGCGCGCAGGCCATGAAAGAAGAAGTCGTTCGGCTCTCCGGGGAGAAGTGGCGCTGGATGTCGGAGCGCGACGTGGATTCCCTCGCCGCTCTCTTCCATGAGGAGGCCGTCTTTGTCCACATGGGCGCAACCCTGTCCAGAAGTCAGGAACTCGATGTCATCAGAAGTGGAGACATTCAATACAGGGACGTGGAGGTTCGGAAAACGTCGGTGCGGCTCATCGGCACGACGGCCATCCTCCTGAACACGATTCGTCTGGTCGCCGTCGTCGGTGGCAATGAGGTCGTCAATCCCTTCGTGGTGACGGAAGTGTATGTGCGGCAGGGAGATACCTGGAAGTTGGCCTCGCTCTCGTTCACCAGGACCCTGAGTTAGTTCTCTGTGGCGGAAATTGGGCTGCTCTGTTTGAAGCTCCCAAGAATCCAATGACAAGGACGTGCAGATATGGCAGCAGAACGTAAAGAGAGAATCGGACGGCGCTCCTTCCTGGCGTCGGTGGGGGGCCTCGCCGCCGCGTCCATGCTGGGAGGCTTCGGGGCGACCAGAGCGCAGGGCACAGGTTCGACCAGGCCAGCCGCCGCCGCTATCGGACGCCGGAGGCTGGGCGCGCTGGAGGTCTCCAGTGTCGGACTCGGCGTCCAGAACATGAGCCGCAAGTACGACACGACGACGCCGAACCGCCCGGAGATGATCAGCCTCATCCGTGGGGCCTACGACCGTGGCGTTCGGTTCTTCGATACGGCGGAGGCGTATGGCCCGTTCGAGTGCGAGCGCATCCTCGGCGAGGCGATGGCACCCTTCCGCGATGAGGTCGTCATCACGTCGAAGTTCGGCTGGAACATCGACCCGGAGACCGGGGAGCGGCGCATGGGACTCAACAGCCGCCCCGAGCACATCAGGCGCGCCGTCGAGGGGTCCCTTCAGCGCCTCCGCACCGACCGCATCGACCTGCTCTACCAGCACCGGGTCGATCCCCAGGTGCCCATCGAGGACGTGGCCGGAGCGGTCAAGGAGTTGATGGACCGGGGCATGGTGCGGCACTGGGGCCTCTCGGAGATGGGGCTGGGCACGCTGCGCCGGGCGCACGCCGCGCTGCCGCTCGCCGCCGTCCAGAACGAATACTCGATGTTCTGGCGTGGACCCGAGCGGGACGTGATCCCGGCGTGTGAGGCGCTTGGCATCGGCTTCGTCCCGTGGAGTCCGCTCGGTCAGCAGTTCCTGACGGGCTGGATCGACGCGAACACGCGCTTCGCGCCCGCCGACCTTCGCGCCGTCTCGTCGCGCTTCTCGCCGGAGAACCTGCCCCACAACCTGCAACTCGTCGCGCTGCTCAGGCGCTGGGCCGAACGGAAGCGGGCCACTCCCGCCCAGATCGCGCTCGCGTGGCTGATGGCGCAAAAACCCTGGATCGTGCCCATTCCGGGAACGACGGTGATGGCGCACATGGTCGAGAACACCGGCGCGGCGGGCGTGCGCTTCACGCCGGGCGAACTCGCCGAGCTGAATGCGGCGGTCCGGGCCATCGAGGTCCGGGGGCAGCGTCTACCGGACGGGGTGCTGGTTCTCTCGGGCGTGGAGGCACCGCCGAGGCGGTGAGGGGGGCAAACCGGGAGAACATGACGCGGACATGTGACCTGAACGGAGCGGGCCGGAAGGTTCCGCGTGCATGAGTACCCCCGACCCATGTCCAGCTTCACGTTCGAGGCCACCGGCACCCGCTGGGAAATCGAGACTCCGGGGCCGCTGGACCGGCAGGTGCAGGAGCGCATAGTGGAGCGAACCCGGCACTTCGACGCCACCTACTCGCGGTTCCGCCCGGACTCCCTGGTGTCCCGGATTGCCACCGCCCCGGAGGGTGGGCGTTTCGACTTCCCCGACGATGCCCCCGCCTTATTCGGCCTCTACGACCGGCTTCATGCCGTGACCGGAGGGGCCGTGGACCCCCTCGTGGGCCGTGACCTCGAACTGCTCGGGTACGACCGGACGTACTCGCTCACTCCCGCCCCTGACCGTGCTCAGGCTGAGGCACACGCTCGGGGGAGAGCGAACTGGTCGCAGGACGTTCTCCGGGACGGTTCGTCGGTGATCACGCGGCGTCCCCTCGTGATCGATATTGGGGCGGCGGGAAAGGGCTACCTCGTGGACCTGCTCGCCAAGACTCTGCACGAAGCGGGATTCACCGAGTTCGTGGTGGATGGCAGCGGGGACCTGCGTCATGCGGGGGCGTCCGTCCTCCCGGTCGGGCTGGAGCACCCGTTCGACCCTGGGATGGTGATCGGCGTGGCGAACCTGCGGGGCCGCGCCCTGTGCGCCTCGGCGGTCAACCGGCGGGCCTGGGGCGACGGGCTGCACCACGTCCTCGACGCCCGGACAGGCCTCCCGGTGCGGGACGTGGTGGCGACGTGGGTAGTGGCCGACGAGGCCGCGACCGCCGACGGACTGGCGACCGCACTCTTCTTCACCGGGGCGGACCGTCTGGCGGAACACTTCGACTTCTCGTGCGTGCGGCTGTTCTGGGATGGTCGGGCCGAGGTCTCCGAAAACTTCGACGGCGAGGTGTTCACGTGAAGACATGGCAGGAAGCAACGATGACGACCCAAAGAAAGAGGCTCAGGGCGACCGCCGTCCTCTCCGCCGCGCTCGTGGTGGCGGGAGGCTGGACCGGAGTGATTGCGGCGCAACCTCCCTCAAGTCCGTCCGACACGAGACTGGCGTTGAGGCAGACTGCCCGCTACGCCGACGGCACGTACACGGCGCGGGGCTGGTATGGCTCTCTCCCCTCCTCCATCACCGTGACGGTCACGCTGGCGCGGGGCGTGATCACCAGGGCCAGCGTCAGGACGCACGCGACCGACCCGACCTCCCTCGACTATCAACGCCGCTTCGCCGCCGCCGTGCCCAGGGTCGTGGTGGGGAGACCCGTCGGTGAGGTGAGAGTAGGCCGCCTCGCCGGGTCCAGCGGAACGCCCGTCGGGTTCAACGACGCCCTGGAGAAGATCAGGGAGCAGGCCTCGAACTGAAGCAGGCAGAAGCGTCCCGCCCGGTCTCCACACCAGCCACGCGACTTTCAAGGAGAAGACTCATGACCACCCCCATACGACCCGCCGCGTCCGTCCTGACCGCCGCCCTGTCCCTCGCCGCCCTCACGTCCTCCCCGACCGCCTCCGGTCAGGAACTCGGCGCGGTGCAGGCCCCCTCCTCGCCGCTGATCCTGCGGAGTCGCGGGAGCTTTCTCGTCGGTGGGGAGAACGTGACGCAGACGCCCACCCAGCTCTCGTACTTCACGCCCCAGCCCCCGCCCGCCGGAACCCGCGTGACCGTCAACCAGATGTACGTGGAGTACATGGTGCCGATGCTCCAACGCGGCGCACCCGTCGTCATGATTCACGGGGCCACCCTCAGCGGCAAGTCCTACGACACCACCCCCGATGGCCGCATGGGTTGGTTCGAATACTTCGTCCGCAGAGGTCATCCCACCTATGTTCCCGATCAGGTCTCACGCGGGCGCTCGGGCTTCGACATCTCCACCTACAACGATGTCCGCGCCGGGGTGAAGCCGGTGAGTGCCCTGCCCAACTTCTGGCGCTTCGGGGACGAGCTGGTGTGGACGCAGTTCCGCTTCGGTCCCACCTTCGGCACGGCCTTCCCCGACGAGCAGTTCCCGGTCGAGGCCGTGGGTGAGCTGTCACGGCAGGCCATCCCCGACCTGAACTACGTGCTGCCCAGCCCGAATCCCAACATCGCGGCCACGGCGAGGCTGGCGACGCAACTGAACGGTGCCGTGCTGATGGGACACTCGCAATCCGGCACCCTCCCACTGGACGCGGCGCTGGCCGATCCGACGGGAATCCGGGCAATGGTCCTGCTGGAGCCGGGTGGGTGCCGGTCCACCCAGTTCACGGACACGCAGATCGCGGCGCTGGCGAAGATTCCGATCCTGGCCGTGTTCGGCGACCATCTCGACGCGGTGACGGGAACGGTGGTCAACTGGCAGAACCAGTTCAACGACTGCAACGCTTTTCTCGCGCGGGTCCGGGCGGCGGGCGGCGTGGCGGAGATGCTGCACCCGCCGACGCTGGGCATCCGGGGCAACAGCCATATGATCATGATGGACAGGAACAACCTCCAGATCGCCGACCTGATCCTGACCTGGATTGGCCGCAATACGCGGGCCGGCAATCAGCCGCGCTGATCTCCCTGCGTTGCTGGCGTGACGACGGGCGGCTCTGGACCTCGCCCGTCATCAGGCCGACGGACCTGCACCGGAACAACGAAGGAGCGATATGCAGCAGCGTTTGCTTGGCAACAGTGGCCTGGAGGTCTCGGCCATGGGCCTGGGTTGTATGCGGATGAGCTACGGCGACCGCCCGACGGAGGGGCAGGAGATGATCACTTTCCTGCATCAGGCCGTGGAGCGCGGCGTCACCTTCTTCGACACGGCGGAGGTCTACGGCCCCTTCACCAACGAGGAGCTGGTCGGCGAGGCGCTCTCTCCCTACCGGGGGCAGGTCGTCATCGCCACCAAGTTCGGCTTCGACCCCGGCCCTGACGGCAGACCCTCCCCGCAGAACGGCACGAACAGCCGCCCCGAACGCATCCGGCAGGTGGCGGAGGAGTCCCTGAAGCGCCTGCGGGTGGACGCCCTCGACCTCTTCTACCAACACCGCCCAGACCCCCAGGTTCCTATCGAGGACGTGGCGGGCACGGTGGGGGACCTGATCCGGGAGGGCAAGGTCAGACACTTCGGCCTTTCGGAGTCGGACGCGGACACCATCCGCCGCGCCCACGCCGTCCAGCCTGTGGCGGCCATTCAGAGCGAGTATTCGATCTGGTGGCGTGCGCCGGAGGAGAACGGCGTGCTGGCGGCCTGCGAGAACCTCGGCATCGGCTTCGTGCCCTACAGCCCGCTGGGACGGGGCTACCTGACGGGCACCATCGACCAGAACACGACCTTCGACGCGTCGGACATCCGCAGCCGCAACCCTCGTTTCACGCCGGAGGCGATTCAGGCCAACCAGGGCGTCGTTGATCTGCTGGCCCGGATCGGGAGGGAGAAGAGCGCAACACCCGCCCAGATCGCCCTCGCGTGGCTGCTGGCCCGGAAGCCGTGGATCGTGCCCATTCCGGGCAGTCGGAAGCTCGAACGGCTGGACGAGAACAACGGTGCGGTGGACATCTCGCTCACCGGGGATGACCTGCGCGACATCGACGAGGCCATGTCGGGGATCACGGTGCTGGGAGATCGGTACTAGACGATGCGGTCGTTCGCCTCCCAAACAGTCGAATGATGGGGGAAATCGACCGAACGCCCGGTTGAAGCCCGAACAGGAGTGGTGGGAAGGTGGGCAGCCCGAGCAGCGAGCCGCCCACCTCCACCTTGCCGTCGTCGTGTCGGGGGGCGGGCGTGGCAAGCTCGCACACGTCCACGCCGGTCTCTCTGATCGTGGTCCCCCGTTTCGTCGGTGGGAGAAAGGCACTCCATCAACTCCACACAAGGCCGCTCTCTGTCACCGTGACTCGCTCCGCTCTGGCCTGACAGACTGCGACTCGATCAGGTCGGCGGCGTCCTCGGCATCCATCAGGTTCAAGCCTCCGCCCACCCGAAGGCAGGTGACAACGCAGTCTGTCTTTTTTCCGCGCAGCACATAAGTCCGGCCTGAGCTTGCGCGCCCCCTGCCCTCGCTCTGCCAGCTTGTGTCCGTCTCTGTTACGAGGACTCCCCGCGATTTCACGACCTTGAGGTTGATCATACCCGGCTCATAAAACCATCACGCGTGTGCGGTTCTCAGCGGTGCGAGACAGTGGCGCGACAGGCCCCTGAAACAGTAGAGACATGTCACACGCACAGCCTCACAGAGCCGAGCTTCTCTCTTCTCAGGAAGACACTGGGCCGCAGACTGCTCGACAGCGGTGGGAGTTCGGCGGTCATCGGCCCTCCCGGCTCTCCACCGGAGTGGACGGCGAGGGTGGTCGCGCGGGGACCGGGCCGGGCACCTTCGATCCCGGCGGCTTCCTGCGCCCGGTGCGGGGAGGTGGGGGGGACGGTTCGGCGAGGACGGTTCACCTGCGTTTCCGGCATGATGCCGCCCGCCGCATCCTGCTGGCGGGGCACATCGGGCTGAGCGAGCCGTACCTCAACCCCGACGGCACCATCGACACGACGGTGGACGCGCCTGCGGACGCGGACGGCCTGCCGCGCGGGTTGCTGCCCTGGCTGCTGGGCTGGGGGCCGCGTGTGCAGGTGCTGGGTCCGCCCGAGGTGCGCCAACTCTGGCAGCGGGAAGTGCGCGCCGCCGCCGAGGCCGCCGAGGTGGAACCCCTCCGCTTCCCCGAGGGCGGGGCGGCGTGACTCTCCCCGTTGGGAGAGAAGTTCAGCCGCCGGAGTGGCCGTGCCCCCGACGTTTCAGCCGTCTTCGGGGGCGGCTGTGGATTGAAACCTCAAGCTCGACCTCAGCCATGCGCGCGACATCTGTGTCTCAGGGCGGCTGGCAATCAAAACCCTACTTTCCCCCGGCCCGGCCCTCACCCGCCCGTCTTGTCCTCCAGGGGCGTGCCGTCCTCGTCCAGCTCGTCGTCCAGGTCGTCGATGCCACCGCTCGCCTCGCCCATCGTCGTCTGATTCGTGCCGACCGTCCCGAGATCGTCGTCGCTGACCTCGCGGTACTCCTCCGTCACCCCGGCGGGCAGGTCCCTGCCGTCGTCCGTCATATCTTCTCCTTTCAGAGTTACGAGAGCTAAAACTTCCCGGAGCTTACGGGCCGGGGCGGCAGCGCCCATTTCGGCCCGATGAACGGACGTTGACCTCCGCCCGTCCGTGCCCGCCTGTCTCTGGGCTGGATGAATCCCCCGTGCGCCGCCGCCCCCGTGAGGCCGCTATCGTGCCCGCGTGTCCACGCCGCCGCGTTCCCCCCTCCGCACCACGCTGCGCCTGCTGGCGCTGCCCGCCCTCGCCCTCACCGCCTACGTCGTCAGGGGGCCGTCCGACCCGCTGCGTCCGTCCACCCCGGAGGACGGCGTGGGGCCGCTCACCCGCCGCCGCTACTGGGTGGAGGTCGAGGGGGCCACGCGCACCCCCGAGGAGATCGCGGCGCACTGGCGCGACCACCTGCCCGACCACGCCCCGAAGTGGCTCGCGTGGTTCCGGGGGCTGGACCGCCCCGTGCCCCCGGTGCGGCGGGGCGACCGGCTGTGGATTCGGATGCTCGTCATCCGCCGGGGCCGCGTGGTCATCGAGCATGTGGACCCCCTGGGCTTCCGGGCGCGCACGCTGCGGCTGCACCCCGACGCGGGCACCTCGGACTTCCGCGTCTATCCGGGCGAGGAGCCGGGGCGGATGGTCCTCCAGATCGAGTCGCTGCTGCGGACGAACTCGCACTTCGACCGCCTCGCCTACATCTTCGGGGTCCACGCGGCCCAGCGGCGCAACTGGGAGCTGACCCTGACGAGCGTCGCCCGGTACAGCGGAGGGCGGATGGTCAACCGGGGCCACGAGTCGCTGGAGATGCCAAGCCTCGCGCACTCCTACGACCTCCCCGAGATGCCCGACGTGCCCGTGGGGGCGAGCACCGAGACCGCCGAGCACGCCTAGAAAGCGACCACACGAGGACGCGGGGCTGTTTCTTTTGCCCCTCCCCCTTGAACGCTTGATGTGAGTTGCGGATCGGGCAGGAGGAGTGTTTTTGCCGTTTCAAAGAAGGGCGAGCGTGGCCCGCCACCCCCCTCCCCAACCCTCCCCCACAAGGAGGGAGGGAGCAAAAGAGCTAAAGCTTGGGCTTTCTAGCTCCTCCCCCTTGAGGGGGGAGGCTGGGAGGGGGTGAGCGGGCAGAGCGTCCCAGGAGAAGAGACGAGCAACTTCCCGTATTCATCCGGTGGAACGTCTGTGGGAGCCGTTGATCATTTGCTTTCCACCTGGAGGGAAAAGGGCTTCGAGGTCGAAAGGGTTGAACCCGTGCAGAACGCCGTCCTTCCCAATCACCCTCCCAATTCCACGGTCAGTTCCCGAACCGCCGTTCGCAGGAGGTCGGGCGTCAGGGCGTGGGCCGTTCGACCGTCCGCGCCCGTGAGGGTCCGCGCACCCAGTAAGGCATTGAGAACCGCCTCCTCGGTGGCGTCGGCGGCGGCGTGGAACAGGAGGTTGAGGAGGTCGTTGCTCACCATCCGCAGGGGCACGGTCCCGAACTGGCGGCGGGCGTAGTCGGCGACGGGCAGGCCCTCGTTGCCGGTGGCGAAGCACACGAAGAAGTCGCCGCTGCTGTCGTCGCACCCTCCCCCGGTGCGCGAGAGGCCCACCCCCGCGCGCCGGGCGAGGCGCTCACACTGGCCGGGCAGCAGCGGGGCGTCGGTGGCGAGGATCACGACGATGGAGCCGCTGCCGGGGGTGAGGGCCGTCCAGGGGGTCGGCACGCGGGCCTCGGTCAGGACGCGCCCCACGGGGAGGCCTAGCACGCGCAGGTCCGTCCGTCGCCCGTGGTTGGCCTGCACGAGGACGCCCACGGTGTACCTCTCCTCCCCCATGTCCACCACCCGGCTGCTCGTGCCGATGCCGCCCTTGAAGCCGTGGCAGATCATCCCGGTGCCGCCGCCCACGTTGCCCTCGGGGACGGGACCGTTCGTCGCCGTCTCCAGGGCGGCCCAGACGTGTTCCTCCCGGACGTGGCCGCCCCAGATGTCGTTCAACGTCCCGTCGAAGGTCTCCCCCACCACCGGCATACACCAGTAGGTCCCCGCGTCCGTGCGCTGCCTGCCCTCCCACGCGATCATGGCGTCGCGCACGGTGCCGAGGGCGTGGGTGTTCGTCAGGGCGAGCGGCGTGGCGAGGGTTCCGGCCTCACGCAGCCACTCGGCCCCGGTGAGGTCGCCGTTGCCGTTGTGACGCACCACCCCGGCGAAACAGGGCTGCTCGCGGGTCAGGCCGGGGCGCGGATGGACCACCGTAACGCCCGTCCGCACCGGCCCACGTCCGGGCACGAGCGGCCCCTCGCCTGAAATCAGCGTGGTGTGCCCGACCCTCACCCCCATCACGTCGGTAATTGCGTTCAGCGGCCCGGTGGGCAGGGGGCCGAACAGGACCGGGGGCAGCCCCACGTCGCGCAGTCGCATGGGGCCAGCTTAGGCGGCGGGCGGGGTGGTCCTCAAATGGGGAGGAGCACACCGGCCCAGTCCACCCTTTCTGTTTCAGAAGTCAGGCCGAGTTGCGTGGCGGGACGATGAGGAAGAGTTTTTGGCCGGTGGGGGGTGGCAAGCCCCGCCTGCCCATCGGAGGAGACGCCGAAACCCTTCTCTACCCCCTCACAACGACACCTCCCCCCGTCTCCGCGCGATCACCTGTCTGAAGAACGCCACCAGGTCATCCGCGTGCGTGTCGAAGGCGAAGAGGTGGCGGGCGGCACGGGCGTTGGCGGTCATCTGCTCCAGCCGCGCCCGGTCCCGGAGTTGCGCGGCGAGGCTCTCGAAGTCGCGGTAGAAGAGGCCGAAGTCGTGCTCCACCGCGAGGGTCTGCATGGCGACGAGGGAGGCGCGGTTGTCGCGCATGATCCACGGCAGGCCCGCCGCCGCGTAGGTGCCGAGGCGAGCGGGGAGGTTCAGGTCGTCCCAGTGCGCTTTTCTGAGATCGCCCCCGTTGTGGCTGGTGAACTGCTGTACCTAGCCCGCGTCGTAGCGGGAGAGTTCGCGCACCCAGTCCTCCGGCTCGACGGTCGGGTGGAGGTGGAGATACCCGCTCTCCAGCCCCGCGCGGGTCCAGTTGGGGAACCACTCGTGGAAGTGCGTGCCGTAGAAGTGGACGTGGACGCCGTGGCGGGCGAGTTCGGACAGGGGTTCGAGGCCAAGCGGGCGGCCCGCGCAGACGGTGTGAATCTCGCCGTCCGCGTGCGAGAGCTTGGGTGCCCAGTCGTCCGTGAACCAGTCGAGCTTCGGGAGGTCGCCGTCGAGGATGTACGTCCGGCTCTCGTCCAGCCGCCCGCCGAGCGCGAGGCGGAACCACTCGCGGTTCTCGGGGCTGATGAACACCTGGCCGTCGCTCCCCCGCAGGAGGCGGACGAGGGTGGGCCACAGGCCCTTCTCGTGGCAGATGAAGGGACCTTCCTTGAAGTGGAAGACGAGGGGAATGCCCAGCCGCGCGTCGAGGACCCGCTCAATGAGGGGGAGGGCGTGCCAGTTCAGCCCCGCGTAGATCACGTCGGGCCGCAGGGCGCGCACCCGGTCGGCCCAATGGTCGTCCAGCGGCACGTCCTCAATATGGCCGAAGGGGAAGGGGCCGGTGGCGTCCCACGTTTCCGGCTCCGGCAGCCACAGGCCGCTGAGGCGGTGGCCGCGTTCCTCCAGCGCGAGCACCCGCTCCGGGTTGAAGCCCAGCGAGCCGACGAGGAGGATGTGAAGGCTTTCCGACTTGGGCGGAGGCGGGGGCCGCTCGAAGCGTCCGTACCGCGCCCGCTCGTCCACGCGCATTCCCCGGCTGGGCTGGAAGTTCAGGTATTCGCCCCGCCCGATGCCGTGGTAGGCCCGGTAGCGCGATAGTCCGCCCGGCACCCCGGCGATGATGCGGTGACGCTGATCCGGATGGCTCACCCACTCGCAGGTGGTGGCCCCGGCATAGGCGAAGCGTGCCCCCGCCGCGAGCAGCCCACGCCAGAAGTCGGCCTCCAGCGTGTCCGAGACCCGCTCAGTGCGCTCCGGCCAGCGGGGCACCCGTTCCGAGCGGCGGTGCATGACCTGCACGAGCGCGAGCACGTTGCCGCTCGTGGGTTGTGCCCGCGTGTCGGGCGGCAGGCCGAGGAAGTCCGCCTCATGCCCGACCGCCCCCTCGCCGCGCAGGGTGGGTCCCTCGTGGTGGTACGCCCAGCGCACGCCCCCGTAGGCGAGGTCCACGTCAGGCTTGGCCTCCACCACGCCGACCAACCGTTCCAGATGCTCCGGGTAATACACGTCGTCCGAGGGGAGGTAGGCGAGGAAGCGGCCCCGCGCGAGAGCTGTGGCATGGTTGAGGGCCGCACCGAGACCGACATTGCGCGCCAGCCGGGTGTATGAGGTGCGCGGGTCAGATAGGAAAGGCCGGACGACCTCTGCCGTGTCGTCGGGCGAGCCGTCGTCCACGATGACCAGTTCCCAATCGGTGAAGGTCTGGGCGAGGAGGCTTTCCACGGCGCGCGGGAGGAAATTGGCCTGCCTGAAGGTCGGCATGAGCACCGAGACGAGGGGCACGGGGGACATCAGGCCGCATGGTGGCACGCCCGCAACGGGGCGGAGCGCGCATGTGGGAAGGCGCAAGTTTTGGCTCAGCTTGAGCTTTGTCGTCGTGGGACGGTATGACCTAGCGGGGCGGTGCCGTCCTCGTCAAGCCGCCCAGCGAACGGCCCCACGAAGAGAGCTGTTGCTCTCTTGGAATGCCAGGCCCGTTCACCCCCTCCCAACCTCCCCCCTCAAGGGGGAGGAGCAAAAGAAACTGCTGCCTCTCCCCCTGTTCCGCTGGCGGCTGAAAGCTGGCCGCCCATCCCTGATCAGGAGCCACGCGATGCCAAGACCTCCCCTCTCCCCTCCCCCGCCGGGGCCGCGCGCATGAGCCAGCCCTCCGGCCCACGCGTGTCCGTCCTGATGCCTACCTACGGGCAGGCGAGCTTTCTCCCCCGCGCGGTCGAGAGCCTGCTCGCCCAGACCCTTCCCGACTGGGAACTCATCGTGGTGGACGACGGCTCGCTCGATCAAACCGCAGAGGTTGTCCGGCCCTACCTCACCGACTCGCGCATCACCTATCACCGTCTGGAACGCAACGTCGGTCTCGGTGCGGCCCTCAACCACGCGCTCGACCACGCTCAGGCACCGCTCGTCGCCTACCTCCCGTCCGACGACGTGTACTACCGGGACCACCTCGCGGGGCTGGTCGGGGCGCTCTCCGCCCACCCGGAGGCACCACTCGCCTCCTCCGGGGTCCGGCACCACTACAACAAGGTGGCGTCGGGGCAGGTGGAGGGTCACTCGCTCCAACTCGTCCAAGTGATGCACCGACGCACGGGCGACCGCTGGCTGACGCGGGACGAACTCACGACCGACGACTTGGAGCGGATGTATTGGCACCACTTCAGACGGCGCGGCGAGTGGGTGGGGACGGGCGAGGTCACGTGCGAGTGGGTGGACCATCCGCACCAGCGGCACAAGGTCATCCGCGAGCCGGAGGGTGGCATCAACCCCTACCGGGTGCGCTACGGGGTGCGGGAGCCGCTGCGCTTCCACGCGACGACCGGGCATCTCGTGGACGAGGTGGAACGCTACCGCACCTACAGGGAACGCCCGCCCACGCCGCCTGCCCCGGACGGCCTGAAAATCCTCCTCGTGGGCGAACTCGCCTACAACCCGGAGCGGGTGCTGGCCCTCGCCGAGCGCGGACACCGCCTGTATGGGCTGTGGACGGACAGGCCCATGTGGTTCAACTGGGTCGGTCCCCTTCCCTTCGGGCACGTGCAGGACGTGCCGCGCGAAAACTGGCAGGCGGCAGTGCGGGAGATCAGGCCGGACGTGATCTATGGGCTGCTGAACTGGCAGGCCGTGTCCTTCGTCCACCACGTTCAGAGCGGGAATCCCGGCATTCCCTTCGTGTGGCATTTCAAGGAGGGGCCGTTCATCTGTCTGGAGAAGGGCCTGTGGCGCGAACTCGTGGAGCTGTACGAGCGGGCGGACGGGCGCATCTACTCCAGCCCGGAGATGCGGGACTGGTTCTTCGAGGTCGCCCCCCGCCTCTCCACGGGCCGCCCGGACCTCGTGCTCGACGGCGACCTGCCGAGGCGGGAGAGCGTGCGCGGGGAGCGGTCGCCCCGGCTGTCGGATCAGGACGGCGAGATTCATACCGTCGTCCCCGGTCGCCCCATCGGCCTGCACCCGGAGACGGTGGCGGAGCTGGCGGCGCAGAGGATTCACCTGCACTTCTACGGCGAGTTCATGCACGGGCAATGGCGCGGCTGGATCGAGCGGGCGGGGGGGCTGGCGGGCCGCTTCCTCCACCTCCACCCCAACGTGGATCAGGCGGGCTGGGTGGAGGAGTTCTCGCGCTACGACGCGGGCTGGCTCCACTTCTTCGGCTCGGGGAACGGGGGCGAGCTGCGGCGGGCGAACTGGGACGACCTCAACCTCCCCGCGCGGGTGGGCACCTACGCGGCGGCGGGACTGCCCATGCTGCAACGCGACAACTCCGGGCACATCGTCGCCACGCAGACGCTCGCGCGGGAGAAGAACCTCGGGCTTCTCTTCAAGGACATGCACGACCTCGGCGCGCAGTTGCAGGACCGGGAGCGCCTGAGCCACCTGCGCGAGCATGTGTGGGAGACGCGTGACGAGTTCACCTTCGACCATCACGCCGACCGCCTGATTGCCTTCTTCCGGGAGGTGATCGGGGGCGGGCGGGCTTGAGGACGGGAGGTGGCCTCGGCGGCACGACCTCTTCCCCCACCCCGCGCCTTCCCCGTGACGGAAGATCGAGCAGGGCAGCGAGTTCCCGGCGCTCCTCCCTCCTGCGGGGAGACGTGAAGGTGCGGATGACGAGGAGGACGCTACAACACAACGAGGCGACGGCGCTCCAGAACGGCCAGTTCCAAGCACCCCAATGCTCCGCCAACGTTCCAGGTTGAAGCCAGAGATTATACGCGCAGAAGAAGAGAGCGAAGAGGTCCTGCCCGTAGATTTTCAAGAGGCGGGCCACAAGCAATTTTAGCCTCGGCCCGTGTCCTTCCCAATCCCCCACAGGAGACCCCCCATGACCACCCTCCTCACCCTCAACATCCAGAGCTATGCCGACAAGCACGGGGATTGGGTCGACCGCCGCCCCCTCATCGAACGCGCCATCGCCGAGGCACAGCCGGACATCGTGGCGCTTCAGGCCGTGTCGCTCGATTCAGCGCGGCACCCGGACGACCAGGCGACGCAACTTGCGTACAGTCTGGGCGGCTACCGGGCCGTCTTCGTACCCGCCACCACGCACGGGGACGGGCGGCAGGACGGGCTGGCCTTCCTGTCGCGGGGGCCGCTGCCGGACGTGCAGCCCTTCGCACTCAGCCTGCGAGACGGGCTGGAGGACACCGCTCAGCGGGTGATGCTGTGTGCGCGCTTCGACCTCCCGGACGGGCCGCTGGACGTATTCAACGCTCACTTCTCCTGGGTGGCCGAGCAGCAGGGCGACAACGTGACGGAGGCGCTGTGGGCCTTGAGCGCATCTTCGGGAGCGGCGGCGCTCGTGGGTGACTTCAACATGCAGCCGGACAACCCTCACCTCGTCCGGCTGCGGGAGGCGGGCTGGACGGACGCCTGGGCGGGCCTGCGCGGGCAGGAGGACGGCTTCACTTTCGTGGAGCGTCAGGAGCCGAGCATCCGCATCGACTACGTGTGGACGCGGGGGCTGGCGGCGCGGGACATTCATGTGGTGCTCGCGGAGGGTGAGGGCACGCGGCGGGCCTCCGACCACGCCGGGCTGCTCGCGCGGCTGGAGCGGGCGTGACGGGGACGGGCGTCATCTTCGATCTGGACGGCGTGCTGACCGACACGGTGGAACTGCACTACCGCTCGTGGGTGCGGCTGGCGCGGGGGGAGGGCCGGGACTTCACGCGTGAGGCCAACGAGCCGCTGCGGGGCCGCTCACGCGAGGACGCGCTGGACCTGTGGCTGGCGGCGCTGGGGCTGGACGTGAAGGCACAGTCGCCGGAGCAGCGGGCCGACCTCCTGCGGCGCAAGAACGCCTATTTTCTGGAGGAACTGGCCGGACTCGGGCCGAGCGACCTCCTCCCCGGCGTGTCCGACCTGCTGCACGAGGCGCGGGGGCGGGGCGTGCCGCTGGGGCTGGCCTCCTCCAGCCGCAACGCCCGGCGGGTGTGCGACGGATTGGGCATCACGGGGATGTTCGACGCCTTCGCGGACGGGGCGAGCGTCGTCCACGCCAAGCCCGCGCCCGACCTCTTCCTGTGGGTGGCGGGGCGACTGGGGCTGCATCCCGCCCGCTGCGTCGTGTTCGAGGACGCCGAGGCGGGCGTGCGGGCGGCCCTCGCGGGCGGCTTCAGGGTGGTCGGGCTGGGCGATGAGGTGCGGGTGGCGGGCGCGCATCATATCCGGCCCGACCTGAGCGGGGCGCGGATGGAGGAGTTCATGGGGTTGGTGGAGGGTTAGGATGGCGGACCCCAGCCCTCGCCCTCCGCTTCCGGCGTCCGCTCCGCTCCACCCATGTTCCCCCAGAATTGCTCCACGCTTCCCTCAGAAAGTCGGGGGGAAGCGGCACCCTCCGCGCGATTTCCCGTAGGCTCGGACATGACCTCGACCCGCACCGCGCCGCGCCGCGCCGTTCAGCTCGCCGCCCTGCCGCTGGCCGCGTGGGCAGGCTGGAGTCTGTACAGCCGCCTGCGCGTGCCCCATAGCCTGACGCCCCCGCCCGCCCTCGACGCCGAACGGCGAACGCTCGACGGACGCGCGGGGCCGCTCAACGTCTACGTGGCGGGTTCGGGCGCGCCCCTGCTCCTGATCCACAGCGTCAATGCCGCCGCAAGCGCCTCTGAGGTCCGGCCCCTGTTCGAGCACTACCGCGCCTCGCGGCGGGTGTATGCCCTCGACCTCCCCGGCTTCGGCTTCTCGGCCCGCACCGACCGCGAGTACCGCCCGCGCCTGATGACCGACGCCATCCACGACGTTCTGGACGAGATCGCGCTGGAACACGGGGGACCCGTGGACGCCCTCGCCCTCTCGCTGGGCGGGGAGTTCCTGGCCCGCGCCGCCACCGAGCGCCAGGGCGACTTCCGCTCGGTCGCCCTCGTCACACCCACCGGCTTCGGCAGGAGCGAGCAGTTCTACGGCGGGTCGGGGAGCACCCGTGGCCGTCCGGGCGTCAAGCGTGCGCTGGAATACCCGCTCTGGGCGCAACCCTTCTACGACGCGCTGGCGAGCGCACCGAGCCTGCGCTTCTTCCTCGCCCAGACCTTCGGCTCCCTGGGAGCGGTGGACGAGGGGTTGTTGCGCTACACCTACCCGACCTCACACGTTCCCGGTACCCGGCACGCGCCGTTCGCCTTCATCGCCGGGCTGCTGTTCAGCGCGGACATCGACCGGGTGTACGAGGCCCTGACGGTGCCCGTGTGGCTGGCGTACGGGGAGCGAGACCGCTTCACGGACTTCGGGGACCTGAGCAACGTGGAGAGCAGGGCCAACTGGAGCTTCGGGCGGTTTGGCACGGGTGCCCTGATCTACTTCGAGCAGCCTGGGAACTTTATCGCCGCCTACGACGCCTTCCTCGCCGGGACGGGGTGAGCGGCACTCCCTCGCCCCGGTGGGGAGACCACGATGGTTCTCCCGGAGGTCCGGCGGGGGACGACCTCGCGGCGACGGATGAGCTTGCGGCCCTCCTGCACGGTGAATTTCACCCAAATCGAGATGTGGCTGGGCGCGTAACGTGAGGGGCGTTGGAGGTCCCCATCCTGCCCACTGCCCCCCTCCGCACCGATGCCCGCTCCGAGCGGGTGCTGCGTCTGCTGTGTGACCGCACCGCCGAACTGCTCGCCGCCCCGACGCTGGTGGTGGGAGAGGGGGACCGGGTGGTGGCCGCAAACCGGGCGGAGTGGTGCGGTGTGCCCGTGTCCTCGCTGGAGGGGCTGGAGGAGGCCCTGGACGTGCCCTTCCGACTGGGGGCGCAGGAGGGCCGCGTCCTGATCCTGCCCGGCGAGGGCGAAGCCGTCTCGCCCCGGCTGGCGCATGGGGTGGTGGACCTTGTGCTGGGGCAGGTCCTCACGCTGGAGCGGCAGCCGGGGCAGCAGGACCTCAAGGACGCCCTCATCCACGACCTGCTCCACGGCACCGTCCGGGACGAGGACACCTTGCAGCGGCAGGCGCGGCGGCTGGGGCTGGACCTGGGGCCGCCGCGCGCCGTCATCCTGATCGACGCCTCGGCCTACGTGCTGGCCCCGGAACAGGACCCCGCGCGGGGCACGCAGCGGGCGCAACTCGTGGTGAGCAGCGTCGTCAACTTCTTCCACCTGCCGAACGACACGATCTGCGCCTCCCTGGGCGAGGGGGAGGTGGCGGTCCTCAAGGCGAGCGACTCCCGCAGCCTGCGCCCCTGGGTGGGAGACGGCGACCCCGAAGCCCCCACCAGTTCCTCCTGGGCCAACCTCGCGGCCCTGCGGCGGGCGGGCAATGCCCTGCTCGCGCGGTTGCAGGCCGACCTCGGCGTGCCCCTGAACATCGGCATCGGGCGTCACCACCGGGGACCGGACGGGCTGGTCCGCTCCTACCAGGACGCCCGCGCCGCCCTCACGCTCGGCAGCCGCCTGAGTGGCGAGAACCGCAGCCACACCCTCGACACGCTGGGCGTGGCTGCCTTCGTGGGCCTCGGCGACGAGCCGACGAAGCTCAGCCTCGCCCTCCACCTCCTCAGCCCGCTCGACCGCGAGCCGGAGTTGCTGGGCACGCTGGAGGCCTTTTTCGCCGAGGACTGCCACCCCCTCGCCACCGCCCGCCGCCTGGGCCTCCACCGCAACACCCTCCAGTACCGCCTGGAGAAAGTCACGTCCCTGACGGGCCTCAACCCCCGCACCTTCGATCACGCCGTCCAGATTCGCCTCGCGCTGCTCATCCGCCGCTTGCAGGAGCAGTGAGGAACTGACCCTAATCTTATCGCAGCCTCCATTATCAAAGGAGGTTCAAGGCAGAGATTGGCGTGGGATTTCTCACGTGAGGGACGTGTTTCTCGTCCTGACTCCGTTTTACCCCTGTGCAATCGCCTAAAGAGGCCGCGCGACGGTTTGTGCATCTGCATCATGCGATTCGGGGTGTAGCTCGCTTACGCTGCCCTTCCACGGGGAAAGACGTTGTTTTCCCGTTCGGTGGTTCCCCCTCCTGGGGAGGACCTCACCTGACACTTTGCTTGAAGCGTCTGTGACGTGACCGTCACGGAGTCATTCCTCTTTTCCCGATTCACCCGGAGTTTCCCCCGCATGCCCCAACCCGCCTCCCAACGCATCCTCGTCCTCCGTGCCCTGCCGGGCCTGGGCGACCTGCTGTGCGCCGTGCCCGCCCTCCGTGCGCTGCGGGCGGGGTGGCCGGGGGCCGAGGTCACGCTGCTGGGGCTGCCGGGGGCGGCGGCCTTCGTGAGGCGGTATCCCGAACTCATCGACCGACTGGAAGTGTTTCCGGGCTTTCCGGGCCTGCCGGAGGTTCCGGTGCGGAACGCGGAGGTTCTGGACTTCCTGGGGCGGGGTCAGGGGCGGTACGACCTCGCCATTCAGATGCACGGGAGCGGCCCGATCAGCAACGTCTTCGTAGCGTTGCTGGGGGCGCGGCAGACGGCGGGACGCTTCCTGCCTGGGACGTGGTGCCCGGACCCGGCGGGTTTCCTCCCCTACCGGGCGGACGAACCCGAGCCGCTCGTGTGGCTACGGCTGGTGGAGTTCCTGGGGTGTCCGTCGCGGGGGGAGGACCTGACCTTCCCTGTCCGCGAGGAGGACCGGGCGGCGCTGCGGGCCGTAGTGGGTGCGGACATGTTGACACCGGGCAGCTACGCGGTCATTCACCCCGGCGCGAGCCAGCTTGAGCGGTGCTGGGCACCCGAACACTTCGCGCGGGTGGCCGACGAGTTGATTGGGTACGGCTTGCGGGTCGTTCTGACGGGCACGCTGGGCGAGGCGGCGGTGACGGCGGCGGTGCGGGAACAGATGATGCGGCCTGGGGTGCTGGACCTCTCCGGGCAGACCGATCTGGGCACGCTGGCCGCCCTCCTCGCCGGGGCGCGGCTGCTCGTGTGCAACGACACGGGCGTCTCTCACCTCGCGGCGGCGACGGGCACGCCGAGCGTGGTCGTCTTCCTGATCTCCGACCCGGCCCGCTGGGCACCCCTGAACCGCGAGCGTCACCGGGCGGTGAACGGGGAGTTGGACAGCGTGTTGGGCGGGGTTCGCGCCCTGCTGGAGCGGGAGGTAAGCCGTGTCGGTTGAGCTGAAGGGGCAGGTGCTCCTCGCCTGCACGCGGAACGTGGCCGCCCTCCGTCCCCAGTTGGACGGGTGCCGGGCGGCGTGGCCGGACGCCCACCTCTCCCTGCTCGTTCCATCGTCCGAGCGTGAGGCCGTTCCTTCCTGGGCCGCCGAGGTGCTGGCCCCGGAGAGCTTCTGGACTCCTCGACTCCTCGACACTCTGCGCGCCGGGAACTTCGCCGCCGCCGTCCTCCTCACTACCCCCGGTGACTCACCGCACGGCCTGGGCTACCTGTGCGCACTGGCGGGCATTCCCTGGACCGCTGGCGTCTCCGCCGAGTTCGGGGGGCAGACCTTGACGCACTGGGTCAAGCCGGGCGGGGCGGACCCGGCCCCCGCACCCCTCGCCAGCCTGCTCTCCCCACGAAAGGAGCCGACATGAGACCGCTGCGAATCCTGACCTGGCACGTCCACGGCAGCTACCTGTATTACCTGACGCAGGTGCCCAACGAGTTCTACCTGCCGGTCAAGCCGGGCCGCCCGGAAGGGTACGGCGGGCGTGCGGGCGACTTCCGCTGGAGCGACAACGTGCATGACGTTCCTGCGGAGGAAGTGCGGAACCTGCCCTTCGACGCCATCCTCTTCCAGTCGCGCAGGAACTATCTGGAAGACCAGCTCGAAATCCTGTCGCCCGCCCAGCGTGCCCTCCCGCGTCTGTACCTCGAGCATGACCCGCCGCGCGAGACACCGACCGACACCCGGCATCCGGTGGACGACCCGGAGGTGATGCTCGTCCACGTCACCGCCTTCAACGACCTGATGTGGGACAGCGGGCGCACGCCGACGCAGGTGATCGAGCACGGCGTCACCGAGCCGGACGTGAGGTGGACGGGCGAGCGGGCGCGCGGGCTGACGGTGGTGAACGGCCTGAAATCGCGCGGGCGGCGGCTGGGCGCGGACGTGTTCGAGGAGGCGCGGGCGGAACTTCCCCTCGATCTCGTGGGCATCGCCTCCGAGCAGATGGGCGGGATGGGTGCCGTGCCCCTGAAGGACCTGCCCGCCTTCTCCGCGCCGTACCGCTTCTTCTTCAATCCCATTCGCTACACCAGCCTCGGCCTCGCCGTGTGCGAGGCGATGATGCTGGGGATGCCGATGGTCGGGCTGGCGACAGCCGAGATGGCGACGGTGGTGCAAAACGGCGTGTCAGGCTACGTGGACACGGACGTGCGGAAACTGACCCAGAAGATGCGCGAACTGCTGGACGACCCCGACGAGGCGCGGCGGCTCGGCGCGGGGGCGCGGGAGGTGGCGCGCGCACGTTTCTCTATCGAACGCTTCGCCCGCGACTGGGACGCCCTCTTCCGCGAGGTGGCCGGGCGCGGCGTGCTGGCGGGGGGGACGCGGTGATGCGGGTCGCCCTCATCAGCGAACACGCCTCGCCGCTCGCCTCACTGGGGGGCACGGACGCGGGCGGGCAGAACGTGTACGTGGCACAGGTGGCACGGCACCTCGCGGCGCTGGGGTACGCGGTGGACGTGTTCACCCGCCGCGACGCCCCCAGTCTCCCCGAGGTGCTGGAGTGGGTGCCCGGCGTGCGCGTGGTGCATGTTCCGGCGGGTCCGGCGGCGGTCCTTCCCAAAGAGGACCTGCTCCCCCTCATGTCCGACTTCACCCGCTTCATGGCCGGATTCATGGCGCGGGAGGGGCGGTACGACCTCCTGCACGCGAATTTCTGGATGTCGGGTCTCGTCGCTGCCGACCTCAAGCGGATGCTCGGCGTGCCCTTCGTCATCACCTTCCACGCGCTCGGCAAGGTGCGGCGGCTGCACCAGGGCGGGGCGGACGGCTTCCCGGAGGCGCGGCTGGGCATCGAGGAGCGGCTGGTGCGCGAGGCCGACCGCATCGTGGCCGAGTGCCCCCAGGACGAGGCCGACCTGCGCGAGCTGTACGGGGCCGACCCCGCCCGCATCGTCACGGTGCCCTGCGGCTTCGACCCCGCCGAGTTCTCGCCGCAGTGTCGCCGGGAGGCGCGGCTCCGGCTCGGGCTGGACCCCGACGAGGCGGTGGTCCTCCAACTGGGCCGCATGGTCCCGCGCAAGGGCGTGGACGACGCCATCCGGGGCTTCGCGCGGGCGCTGCGGACCTCTGCCCGCCCGGCCCGCCTCCTCGTGGTGGGCGGCAACAGCCCGAGTCCCGACCCGGCGCTGACCCCCGAACTCGGGCGGCTGCGCGAGGTGGCGCGGGCGGAGGGTGTGGCGGGCTGCGTCACCTTCACGGGGAGCCGGGAGCGGGCGGCCCTGCGCGACTACTACAGCGCGGCGGACGTGTTCGTGAGTACGCCGTGGTACGAACCCTTCGGCATCACGCCGCTGGAGGCGATGGCGTGTGGCACGCCCGTCGTCGGGGCGCGGGTGGGCGGTATCGCGCATACGGTCGTGGACGGTGAGACGGGCTTCCTCGTGCCGCCGCGCGATCCGGAGGCGCTGGGTGAGCGGCTGGGCGTGCTGCTGGACGACGGCGAGTTGCGGGAGCGCATGGGCGCGGCGGCCCTGCGCCGGGTGCGGACCCACTTCACCTGGGAGGGCGTGGCGCGTCAATTGAGAGACGCGTACCGGGAGGTTGGCCGGGAGCAGCCCCAACCGTCCCTGCCGGAGGTCGCCCCGTCCGCCCACTCCGCCGTGGACCGCGCCTTTCAGGGCCTCATGACCGCCCTCGCCCGCTCACGGCAAGTTCTCCAGCCGCAGATCGTGGCCGCCGCGCACGCCATCTCCGCCTGCTTCGAGCGGGGGAACAAGGTCCTCGTGTGCGGCAACGGGGGCAGCGCCGCCGACGCGCAGCACTTCGCCGCCGAACTCGTGGGCCGCTTCCGGCGCGATGGTCGCCGGGGTTTGCCCGTCATCGCCCTGACCGCCGACTCCGCGCTCCTCACCGCTTGGTCGAACGACGTGGGCTTCGGGGACGTGTTCGCCCGGCAGGTCGAGGCGTTCGGGTGCGCGGGCGACCTCCTCCTCGTCATCAGCACGAGCGGGCAGTCGCCCAACGTGGTGGCCGCGCTCGGGGCCGCGCGGGAGCGGGGGCTGACCACCCTGGCGCTGCTCGGCGGGAGTGGGGGGGCCGCGCATCCCCTCGCCGACCTCCCCCTCCTCGTCGCGTGCGGGGACACGCCGCGCATCCAGGAGGTTCAACTCCTCGCCCTGCACCTCATCTGCGAACTCGTGGAGGAGCAGATTCACGCCGCCCTGCCCGTGCCCCTGCCGCCCGCCGCGCGCCTGAATCCGCCCGGCGCGACCTCTCCCCTCATCTCCCAGCCCTCCGCGAAAGCCGGAAAAGGAGCCACCCTATGACCCAATCTATTCCCCAGCCGCAGCCCCAGTCTCCCTTCGCCACTGCCCTCGCCGGTCAGGTCGCCCTCGTGACGGGCGGTGGAAGCGGCCTCGGTGCCGCCATCTGCCGCGTGCTGGCCGAGTCGGGCGCGCAGGTGATCGCCGCCGACGTGAAACTTCCCCAGGCCGAGCGGCTGGCGGGCGAGTTGACGGGGGCCGGACTCAAGGTGCAGGCCGCCCTGCTCGACGTGCGTGATGAACACCAGATGGAACAGGTCGTCGCGCAGCTTGAGGAGGAATACGGCCACCTCGACATCCTGATCAACAACGCGGGGACGGACGTGACGCTGCCCATCGAGGAGCTGAGCGTGGCCGACATCGACCGGGTACTCGACGTGAACCTGCGCGGGCCGTTCCTCCTCTCGCGGGCGGTGCTGCCGCGCATGGCGGGACGGGGGCGCGGGGCCATCGTGAACATCGCGTCCACGGCCTCCAAGCGCGCGTGGGCGAATGCCAGCGCCTACCACGCGAGCAAGTGGGGACTGCTCGGCCTCTCGCACGCCCTCCACGTCGAGGCGCGACCCCACGGCGTCCGGGTCACGGCGCTTGTGGCGGGCGGGATGCAGACGCCCTTCATCCTCGAACGCTTCCCGGACACGCCGCTCTCGAACCTGCAAGACCCGCGTAACGTCGCCGAGGCCGTGCGCTACGTCCTCCTCCAGCCCGAGGGCACGGTCGTCCCGGAACTGACCGTGGTGCCGATGCGGGAAACGTCGTGGCCCTGAGCGTCGGGAGGAGAGGTCAGACGATGCCTTCGGTGTTTTGCTCCTCCCCCCTTGCGGGGGAGGCTGGGTGGGGGGTGGCAAGCCCTGCTTGCCCCTCTCTTTAGCGCACATGACCACGCCTCCCAGCCGCCCCGCCGTCTTCCTCGACAAGGACGGCACCCTCATCGAGGACGTGCCCTACAACGTGGACCCGGCCTTGATCCGCCTCGCGCCGGGCGTCGGTGAGGTGCTGCGGGCGCTGTCGGGTGCAGGCTATGTCCTCGTCGTGATCACCAATCAGTCGGGGGTGGCGCGGGGCCTCTTTCCCGAGTCGGCTTTGGGTGGGGTCGAGACTCGCCTACGCGAACTGCTCGCCGCCGAGGGCGTGACGCTCGCGGGCTTCCTCGCCTGCCCGCACCACCCGAAGGGAACGGTGGAAGAGTATGCGGTGGAGTGCGAGTGCCGTAAACCGGGGCCGGGGTTGCTGCGCCGGGCGGCGGATGAGCTGGGGCTGGACCTCACCCGGTCGTGGATGGTGGGCGACATCCTGAACGACGTGGAGGCCGGGCGGCGGGCCGGGTGCCGCACGGTGCTGCTGGACAACGGCGGCGAGACCGAGTGGTTGCCGGGGCCATACCGCACACCACACCACACGGCGCGGGACTGGGCGGAGGTAGCGGCGGCCATCCTCACCGCCGAGGAGGAAAGACATGCTCCTAGAACACCTTGAGGGGTTCCGTGGCTTGCGGGTACTCGTGATCGGCGAGGGGATGCTCGACTCGTACCTGTATGGTTCCGCCGACCGCCTGTGCCGCGAGGCCCCGGTGCCCATCGTCGCCCTGCACGGACGCCATGATGTGCCCGGTGGGGCCGCCAACGCCGCCCTGAACGTCCGCGCATTGGGGGCGAGCGTGGAGTTCCTGTCGGCGGTCGGCACGGATGCTGAGGGTGACATCCTCCTCGGGGCGTTGGAGAAGGCGGGCGTGGACACCTCCGGCGTGGTGCGTGCGGCGGGACGGGAAACGCTCGTTAAACGCCGGGTCCTCGCCGCCTCGCAAATCCTGCTGCGGATGGACCAGGGCACGGAGAAGGACGTAATAGGCGCGGAAGAGGACGCCCTCATCGACCATCTGCGCGCCGCCTTCCGTCGCTCGGATGCCGTGATCGTCTCCGACTACGGGTACGGCATCCTGACGGGGCGGGTGATCGGGGCGCTGGCCGACGAGCAGCGGCGCTCGCCTCGCGTCCTCGTGGTGGATGCCAAGCGGCCCGAACGCTACCGCGACGCGGGCGTGACGGCGGTGAAACCGAACTACGGGGAGGCGCTGCGGCTGCTGGGTGAGACCGCCCGCCACACCTCGCAGGAACGGCTGGAACAGGTCGCCGCGTGGGAGGACACCGTGCTGGAGCGCACGGGTGCGCGCATCGTGGCCGTGACGCTGGACGTGGAGGGCGCGCTCGTCTTCGAGCGGGGCCAGCCCGCCTACCGCACCTTCACGCGGCCCCACTCCAACGCGAACGCGACCGGGGCGGGCGACACCTTCGTGGGGGCGCTGGCGCTCGCGCTCGCGGGCGGGGCCGACACACCCGCCGCCGCCGACCTCGCCTCCGCCGCCGCGACGGTGGTGGTCCGGAAGGGGGGCACGACGGTCTGCACCGCCGCCGAGCTGCGCGACTTCCTCACCGCCGAGGACAAGGTGCTCGACACGGCGGGGCTGGTGACGCGGGCCGCCGCGCTGCGGGAGGGAGGGAGGCGCATCGTCTTCACCAACGGCTGCTTCGACCTGCTGCACCGGGGGCACATCACGTATCTGAATCAAGCTAAAGCTCTTGGTGACGTGCTGATCGTCGGCCTGAACGACGACGCGAGCGTGCGGCGGTTGAAGGGGGCATCGCGGCCCATCAACCCCACCGAGGACCGCGCGCAGGTGCTCGCCGCGCTGAGTTGCGTGGACCTCATCGTCCCCTTCACGGAGGACACCCCGGCCCGGCTGATCGAGGCGCTGCGGCCCGACGTGTACGTCAAGGGCGGCGACTACACGCGCGAGACGTTGCCGGAAGCTCCGCTCGTGGAGTCGCTGGGCGGCGAGGTGCGGTTGCTGTCGTATCTGGACGACCGCTCCACCACGGGCATCATCGAGCGGGTGCGGCGGGCCTACGCGCGTCCGGGGGCGGGGGACTGATGACTGTGCTGGCGGGGGACTGGGCGTCGGCACGCAACGTCCTCGCCGTGCGGCTGGACACGCTGGGCGACGTGCTGATGACGACCCCGGCGCTGCGGGCACTGAAGGAGGGCCACCCAGGTCGGAGGTTGACCCTCCTGACCTCACCGCCGGGAGCCGCCGTCGCCCGCCTCGTGCCCGAGATTGACGAGGTGCTGGTGTACGAGGCCCCGTGGCTCAAGGCCACCGCCCCCCGCCTGAGCAGCGCCCCCGACTTCGAGATGGTGCGGCTGCTCCGAGAACGGCAGTTCGACGCCGCCGCCATCTTCACCGTCTACAGCCAGAATCCTCTCCCCTCGGCCATGCTGTGCTTTCTCGCAGACATTCCGCTGCGGCTGGCCCACTGCCGCGAGAATCCGTACCAACTCCTCACCGACTGGGTGCGCGAGACCGAGCCGGAGGGCGGTATCCGGCACGAGGTCCAGCGGCAACTCGATCTGGTGGCGGCGGTGGGGGCGACCACCAGAGATGAGCGGCTGTCGTTGAGCTTTCCAATGGAAGCGGCGGAGCGAGTGGCGGGGCTGCTGGCCTCCCTGCGGCTGAACCGTTCCCGACCGTGGGCCGTCGTCCACCCTGGCGCGACGGCCTCCTCCCGGCGCTACCCACCCGAGTATTTCGCGGAAGTTGCACGGCTTCTGACCGATCAGGGCCTCACCCTCCTCTTTACCGGAAGCGGCGGGGAGCGGGACCTCATCGAGGACATTCGGGCGATGGCGGGCGGCGTCGGGCACTCGCTGGCGGGGCAACTGGACCTCGCGGAACTCGCGGCGCTGATCTCGGCCTCCCCCCTCCTGATCTCCAACAACACCGGCCCCGCGCACATGGCGGCGGCGCTGGGAACGCCCGTGGTGGACCTCTACGCGCTGACGAATCCGCAGCACACGCCCTGGCAGGTGTCGTCCCGCGTCCTCTCCCATGACGTGCCGTGCCGCTGGTGCTACCGCTCGGTCTGCCCGGAGGGGCACCACCTCTGCCTGCGTGGGGTGAGGCCGGAGGAGGTCGTGGCGGCGGCGCTGGAACTCCTCTCCCCCATTGCTCTGGAGCGGACGACATGACGGCCCTCGACATTCTCATCCCGACCTGCGACCGCCCCGGTGCCCTGGCCGTCACGCTGACGAGTCTCGCCGCGCAAACCGTTCAGCCCTTCCGAGTGGTGATCTCCGATCAGGGCGAATCTCCTGTGACCGAGCGGGCGGAGGTTGTCACAGCCATTCGCGTGCTCGAACTCCACAGCTGCGAAGTGTCAGTTCACCGTCACCTTCCCCGGCGCGGCATGGCGGAGCAGCGGCAGTTCCTCCTTGAGCAGGCCCGCGCGCCGCTCGTCCTCTTTCTCGACGACGACCTCATTCTTGAGCCGTGGGTGGTCGGGCAGATGTTGGGCGTGCTGGGGCGCGAGCGGTGCGGCTTCGTGGGGAGCGCGGTGATTGGGCTGAGCTTCCAGGCGGACGAGCGGCCCCACCAGCAGGCGGTGGAGTGCTGGGAGGGGCCGGTCACGCCGGAGACGATCACGGTGGGTTCGCCCGCGTGGCACCGGTACGAGTTGCACAACGCGGCGAACCTCCTCCACGTCCAGCGGCGGCTGGCCCCCTCGCCCGAGCGAACGCGCGTCTACAAGGTCGCCTGGGTGGGCGGCTGCGTCCTGTACGACCGCGCGTGTCTGGAGGCGGCGGGGGCCTTCGGCTTCTGGCGCGAGCTGCCCGAGGAACACGCGGGCGAGGACGTGCTGGCCCAGTGGCGGGTGATGGCCCGCTCTGGCGGCTGCGCGGTCATGCCGTCGGGCGTGTACCATCAGGAATTGCCGACGACCCTCCCGAACCGCGAGGTGGACGCGCCGAAGGTCCTGAAGGTATGAACGCCGAGTGGGCGACTGTCAGGAACGTCCTCGTCATGCGCCTGGACAACATCGGCGACGTGGTGATGACTGGCCCCATGCTGCGGTCGCTCAAGGAGGCGTTGCCGGGGTCGCGCCTTACCCTGATGGCGAGTCCGGGCGGTGCGGCGGCGGCTCCCCTCCTGCCCTGGGTGGACGACGTTCTGGTATGGCGGGCGATGTGGCAGCAGCTCGGCACTGGTCGGGCGGACCCGGCGCGGGAGATGGAGCTGATCGGGATGCTGCGTGAGCGGAAGTTCGACGCCGCCGTGATTCTGACCTCCTTCAGCCAGACGCCGCACCCGCCCGCGCTGGCCTGCCTGCTCGCCGGAATCCCGCTGCGGCTGGGCGAGTCGAAAGAACGCGCCCCCGGCCTCCTGACCCATCAACCCCTCTCCCCTACCCCGGAGACGGAGCATCAGGCCGAGCGGAATCTACGGCTCATTGAGACGGCGGGCGTTTCGGTGAGAAGCCGGGCGCTCGAAGTTCACATCTCCGAAGAGGCCCGGTCCCGAGCCTCAGCCCTCGTGCCCCAGCCCTACCTCCTCCTCAACCCCTTCGCCAGTTGCTCGGCCCGCACCTATCCGCCTTCGCTGGCGGGACGCGCGGCGCGGCTGATCGCGGAACGAACAGGATTCAAGGTCGCCGTGACGGGCGTGGACAAGGACCGGGAGCGGTGCCGTGACCTCCTCGCCGAACTGGGGGAGCATGGGGTGGACCTCCTGGGACGGACCGACCTCCCGACCTTCGCCGCCCTGATCGCCGCCTCTCGGCTCGTCCTGACGAACAACACCTCCGCCCTGCACCTCGCGGACGCGACACGTACACCCGTCCTCGCCACCTACTCCGGCACGGATTACGAGTCGCAGTGGCGGCCCCGCCACGCGCCCGCCCGCCTCCTGCGCCGCCCGACGCCCTGCCATCCCTGTTATGCCTTCCAGTGCCCGTATGACCTCGAATGCCTGGACTTCTCCCCCGAAGAGGTTGCGGGAGCGGGGCTGGACTTGCTCACCGCGAGCCACACCCTCGCCGCCCGGTGAGCGAGAATGGAAGCATGAGCCGGAACGATCAGGAACCGCAGAACCCAAAAGGCGACCGCTCCTCCGGTGGGCTGCGCGGCGTCGCCCGGCGGCTGGCGGAGGGGGTGCGGCAAAGTCCGCGCGTGCAGGAGGCCGCCGCCGAGGTGCGGGACCGCGCCCGCGAGTTGCGCGAAACGACGCGTGCCCGCGCAGATTCGCGGCTGGAGCGGCTGATCGAGGACGGTCGCGCCCGGCGGGGGGAGGACTTGCCGGACGAGGTGTCGGCCCTCCTCATGGAGCGCCGCCGCGAGCGGGAGGCGCGGGCCGCGCGGCTGCGGGCACGGGCGGCCCTCCTCGCCCTCGCCGGGGGGCCGGAGCAGCGCCGGGTGCTGACCCTGGTCGCCGACGCGACGCCGTGGGCCGGGGGTGAGGCGGCGGAGGTCCGCTACACCACCCTGCTCGACCGCCTCGCACCCTCCGGCGGTGCCGAGGCCGAGATGGGCGTCCACCGCGCCCTGTGGACCCTCGCCGAGCGCCGCGTGCTGGCCGTCTCCCCCCACGGCGTCGTGACGGCGTGCGTGCTGCCGGAGGAGAGAGAGAACTTCTCCCAAAGGTGACACCGCTCCTCATGGAGTGGTCCGCGTGCGCGACGACTCCACACAGACCAGACCGTTCGCCCGTGAGAGGGGCCACACGGAGCGCCCCGCCGCCCGCCAGACCGTCAGCGTGGCCTGCCGCTGACCCTGCGGCGTCTGCTCGCGCCACGTCAGCACGGCGTTCTCCACCCTGCGCCCGCGCGACATGACCAGCGCCAGCTCCTGCGGGCAATCGTCGGCCTTGCCGGGTCGGCTGCGGCCCCAGAACCAGACGCGGGCGGGACGCTCGGGGACGCCTCGCGTTTGCCAGACGGCGGGAATATTCAGGCGGGCGGCGTCCATACCGCGCAGAACGTAGCGGGCATCCAGCGGCATGTCGTTCTTGTCGAAACTCATTCCGTGGACATCCACCCGCACATCCTCAGCCGTGAGCTTCAGGGCATGCAGATCATCCTTCAGGGGCGGCCACGCCCGGTATTCGAGGTCCGCTGGCACCATGCTGCTGGCCGCAAGACGGGGAACAAGCCAGATCAGGGCGAGCAGGGTCAGCCCGATCACAAACTGGAGCAGCCTGAGCGGTGAAAAGGAGATATCTGGCCCGGCGCTCATCTCATACTAATCTAGAGGCAGAGCAAGAGGGCGACCATCCCCCCTCCCCCTCACACCTCCGGCAGAGTGAAGAAGAAGGTGGACCCCTCGCCCGGCGTGCTCTCCAGCCACATCCGCCCGCCGTGCCGCTCGACGATCTTCTTGCACACGGCCAGCCCGATCCCCGTTCCCTCGAACTCCTCGCGGCCATGCAGGCGCTGGAAGATCACGAAGATGCGCTCGAAATACTGTGCCTCTATCCCGAGGCCGTTGTCCGAGACCGCGAAACGCCAGAACTCGCCCTCGTGCTGGGCCGTGACGTGGACGTGCGGCGGAACGCCCTCGCGGTGGTACTTCAGCCCGTTGGAGATGAGGTTGTGAAGAAGTTGATCGAGTTGCCCCGCGTCGGCGAGGACGAGGGGCAGCTCGTCACGGGTGAGGTTCGCCCCCGCCGCATCGCCGCCCGCCTGAAAGCGCCGCGCCACCGCGTCGAACACGTCGCCCGCGTCGGTGGGGAGCAGGTCGCCCCGCCCGGTGTGGACGCGCGAGAAGGTGAGCAGGTCGTCCACGAGCCGCTTCATGTACCCGCCGTTGTCCACAATCTGCCGCAGGTACAGCCGCCCCCGGTCGTCGAGCAGGTCGCCGTACTTGCGCTCGATGACCCCGGCGAAGCTCGTCACCGCCCGGATGGGCGCTTGCAGGTCGTGGGAGGCGACGTAGGCGAACTGCTCCAGCTCGGCGTTGGAGCGTTCCAGCTCGCGGGTGCGCTGGGCGAGTTGCGCGACCCCCAGCGCGCCCTCGATGGCGAGACCCAGGCTGCGAACGGTCGTCTCCAGCATGGCCCGGTCCGCCGCGCTCCAGGGCCGCTCCTCGAACACCATCACGTTGAAGATGCCGAAGACGCCCCCATTTACCACGACGGGCAGCGTGGAGACGGTCCGCAGGTGGGAGACGAGTTCCGGTGCCACATCCCGCGCCCGGTCGTACACGTCCTGAAAGAGCGGCTCGCGGGTCCGGTCGGGCAGGTCGAGCGAGGGCGTGTGCCCGACCGGCAACCCCCCCTCGACGACGGCCTGGAGTTCCGGCGTGCCCAGGTCCCCCACCCGCGCGGCCACTTGCCAGCGGTCTCCCTCCTTCTGGTAGAAGAGGGCGCAGCCCGGCGGAAGCAGGGAGAGCACCACCGTCAGCGCCCGCTCGATCAGGGCCAGCGGCTCGCTCCGCAGAGAGAGGGTGCGCGTCAGGTCCGCGAAGCCCTCCAGCGCCTGCGTGCGGGCCTCCAGCTCGGCGTTCTGCGCCTCCAGGTGGGTGGTCACGCTCGCCCGTTCCAGCGCCAGGCCGAGGCTGCGGGCCACCGCGCGCACCACCGCCTTCTCGCGCTCGGTCCACGCGCGGCCCTCCCGCGTGCCCACCGTGAACAGGCTCCGCACCCGACTCCGCGCGGCGACGGGCACGAGCGCGACCGCGCCGTAGCTCGCCGCGCTGGCGACGTGGTTGGCCCCCGCGTCCCAGCCGTCCACGAAGACCCCCGCCTCCGAGCGGGCGGCCTCGGCGAAGTTCGGCGCGTCCCCCGGCACGCCCTCCCGAAGTTGCGCCACGATTTCGGGGGCCAGCTCCTCGGACCACACGCGCACCCGCCACAGCCCCCCCTCCAGCTCGCCGTCTTCCAGCTCGTAGTACGCGACGCTCACGTGTTCGACGTTCGCGCGCACCACCTCCACCGCCCGGCGCACGAGGGCGAGCACGTCGGTCTCGGTGCCCACCGCCTCGGTGAAGGCCACGAACGCCTCCCGCGCGCGGGCGTCCTCCTCGGCCTGCCGGACGCGGGCGGTGAGCTGTGACGCCGCCTCCGCCCGCTCCAGCGCGAGGCCGAGCGTGCCCGCCGCCCGCCGCAACAGGTCGCGCTGTTCCCCATGCCACGCGCCCGTCCCCACCGGACGCCACGCCAGCACGAAGCCGACGAGGGTGCCCCCCGGTGTCACGATGGGTTCGGCGCTCCCCGACAGGGCCGGGAAGTCCGCCACCGGGCTGCCGGTGGTGTGGTAATCGTCGAAGTACAGCGCCCGGCGGGTGCGCGCGACCTTCAGCAGGTTGGGCGTGTCCGGAAGCCGCAGGCCGGGCCGGGTCAGGAAGGCGCGGATGGGTTCCGGCACGTCGCCCCAGAAGGCCGTCGCCTGAACGGACTCCCCCTCCAGCCGGACCATGCCCATGCCCGTCGCCCCCACGGCGGGGCCGAGCCACTCCAGCGAGCGCCCGGCCACCTCCTCCGGCGAGGCGGCGTCTTGCAGGGCGTCCCCCAGCCGGGCGAGCACCTCGGCGGTGCGCCGCGCCGCCTCCAGCTCCGCCGTGCGGGCGGCGACCTGCCGCTCCAGCTCCGCCTTGTCCGCGCGCAGCCCGCGCTCGGCGGCCCTCTGGGCACGCCGGTCTTGCAGGTGGCCCACAACGAGGGGCCGCCCACCCTCCTCGTAGCGTGTGAGCACCACCGCCAGCGGCAGCCGCTCGCCCCCCTTCGTCCACATTTCCTTCTCGTAGGGGTCCGACACCCCGCGCTCCAGCGCCCGCGCGAAGGCCCGCTCGTCGGCCTCGCGGTATTCGGGTGGGGTGAGGGCGGCCCAGTCGATTTCCCCGGCCTCCAACTCCGCCCGCGTATAGCCCAGCAGCCGCAGATAGGCGTCGTTGACGAGGATCAACCCGCCTGACATGTCCCCCGCCGCCACACCGACCGGGCTGACCTCCACGAGGCGACGAAAGCGGGCCTCGCTCTCCCGCAGCCCGGCGAGCAGCCGCACCCGCCCCAGCGCGACGGCACATTGGGAGGCGAGGGTCCGCAGGAAGCGCGTCTCCTCCCGCGTGAAGTGATGCGGTTCCCTGAAGTCCAGAATGATCGTGCCGAGCGGGCGGTCGTCCAGAAACATGGGAAGGACGGCGGTGGCGACGGCGGCCACGCCACCCATGCGCGCCTCCAGCTCCGGGTAGACCCGCACGAGATCGCCCTCCTGCTCGAAGAAGAGCGGTTCCCGCTTCTCCAGCACGTCCCCGGCGGGCACATTGCCGTCGAGCGGGCCGTCCTGCCAGAGGGTCTGGGCGTCCTCCGCGTACCCCTGCTTGTCGGCGAGTTCCAGCCACCTTCCGTCCTGGCTGACGAGCAGGACCGCGCCCGCGACGGCGTTCAGGGCGGTGAGGGCGGGGGTCAGGACGACCCGGAAGACCGCCTCGCCCGTCTGGGCGGCGGCCAGCGCCTCGGTTACGTTCTGGAGATGCTCGCTCAGGGTGAGTTCGTTCTGAGCATCGTCGTTCTGAGCACCGTCGTTCTGAGCAGTGTCATTCTGGGAGGAGCGCGCGGGGGCCTCCGCCCCGGACTGACTCGGCATGATGCCCAGGATAGCGGGCCTGGGCCGGGCGGACCCCCATCCGGTATGGTGCGGCATGGCGGAACTGACCCTGCTCCTCGAAGGCGGCGTCCTCGTCGTCGGCACGCCCACGGCCACCGCTCCCGGCGAGGTGTCGCTTCTCGCGCAGGCGGCGGAGGTGGACGGCGTGATGCTGCAAGATGTCCGGCTCGACGGCGGGGGCGACACCCGGCACCTGCCGTGGCTGTACGTCGCCTTTTCCCGTGTCCTCGCCTGCGGGGTGGAGGGGGCCGTGGACGGGGAAACGGCCCGTACCCGCCTCTCGGAGGTCATTCAGGGCCTCCGCAAGAGCCAGTACAGCTCACGCGGTGCCCACGAGGGCCTGCGGGCAGTGGAGGGCGAGTAGGCGGGAGGGGGTGATCCCCTCCATCTCTGACCCAACCGCCTTTCGGAACAGGTATGTTTCTCCACACTCATACGCTCCCTCTGTCACCGGTCTAGTTCTCGTCCATCCCCGATCTAGGTTGGGCACCCGTCACAAAGAAAGCCCTTACGTTCGCTCAAGGGGAGTTCAACGACGGGATTTCCCCTCCCGCACGGCGGCCCGCACACTGGGGCATGTTCGCCAGATGGCTCCCCCTGACGCTCCTCGCCCTCGTTGGGGCGGCGTCCGCCCAGCCCGCCAGCGTGACCTTGCAGAACATCCGCTATGAGCGTCAGGGACCCGACAACTGCGGCCCCGTGACCGCCCTGACCATCGCGGGCTACTACGGCACCCGCATCACCCAGGCCCAGGCCGTGCGCGCCCTCAAGGACAGCCCCCGCGACCCGCAGGTGACGAGCCTCGAACTCGCCGCCTACCTCGGGCGCTTCGGGCTGCGGAGCGTGATCCGCTATGCCGGAAGCCCGGAGCTGCTGCGTGGCCTGCTCGCGCGGGGCATCCCGGTCGTCGTTCAGCAGCGGCTCAGCCCCGGCAGCAACGTCGCCCACTTCCGCACCGTGTACGGCTACCGCAACGGCGAGTTCCTGACGAGCGACCCCCTGCGCGGCCCGGCCCTGCGCCTGGGCACCGCCCAGATGATGGACCTGTGGCATTTCTACAACGGTGAGTACCTGATCGCCTACCCGCCGAGCAAGGAGGCCGACGTGCGCGCGGTCCTCGGCAGCGACTTCGGGGCGGCGAACAACTGGCGGAAGTTGCGGCAGATCGGCCAGCAGAACGTGAAGGCCAGTCCAAGCGACCCCTACCACTGGTGGGGACTCGGCAAGGCCAACCTGCGACTCGGCAACACCCGCGAGGCCGCCGCCAACTTCGACCGCGCCGTGGCCCTCGGCGTTCCCACCCTGTACTACCTCTACCGCCAGGAGGCGTTCGAGGCGTGGACCCAGGTCGGCCAGCACCGCAAGACGCTTACCCTGACCCAGCGCACCTTGCGCTCCTTCCCCGGCAGCAAGGAACTTGTGCGCTTCCGCGACATTGCCCGCCGCGCCCTCGGCGAGGCGTAGGAGGGGAACCGGGAGAACAGCGCCGAGGGGCGGGATTGGGGGAGGATGGCCGGAATGGCTCCTCCCCTTTTCGTTGATTGCGGACGGCTGGGACGTGTTCAAACGGACTCGAAGCGCGTTTAGGAAGTCAGGCGCACCCTTGAGGAAACACTAGACGTGGAGGCCTTTGCTCCATGAGTTTGCGGCGTTGCAGATTCCACCTTGCAGGGCGGTCGGAAAATGAAGAAGAGCGGCTTCTCCCCGACCCGCCGATGACGGAAGCACCGTCCCGACGCGCCCGAAACACAATTGACAGGTCAAGGACGACACTGCGACCGATCTTGCCCTCCCCCACCGTGCCCCCTTCCACAATGGGCGCATGAGTGACCTGCCCCGTGGAGCCTTCCGGCGCGTGGACGAGACGCCCGACGAGGAGTTCTACCGCCAGCCCCGCTTCGTGACCCATATCGACGACACGGCCATCGCCGCCGTGACGCAGCTCTACCGCGAGGTTCTGCCACCCGGCGGCGCGATCCTCGACCTGATGAGTTCGTGGGTGAGTCACCTCCCGCCCGAGGTCGAGTACCGCCGCGTGGTGGGGCTGGGCCTCAACGAGGCGGAGTTGCGCGGCAATCCCCGGCTGAGCGCCTTCGTGGTGCAGAACCTCAATCGTGACGCCCGTTTGCCTTTCGCGGACGGGGAGTTCGACGGGGCGGGAATCACCGTCTCCATCGACTACCTCACCCGGCCCGTGGAGGTGCTGCGCGACCTCGGGCGGGTGCTCACGCCCGGCAGCCCGGTGGTCATCACCTTCTCCAACCGCTGCTTCCCCACGAAGGCGGTGGCGATCTGGCACTCCCTCGACAGCGCGGGGCATCTGGCATTGGTGGAAAGCTACCTGCGTGAGGCGGGCAACTGGCACGAGATCACCTCTCATGACCGCAGTCCACGCGGGCGGGGCCGGGACCCCCTCTTCGCGGTGACGGCACGGGCAGGGTCGGGGTCGTAGGGGCGGCCCAGCTCAGGGGATGGTGAACTCCACGGTCTTGTCACGCGGGTTGGCGCGGAAGCCCTCGAACTTCACCTCTGTCAGTGTGCGAAAGGTCCGCCCGTCGGCGGCGTGCGCGAGTTCCACGCCGCCGACGCCGTTCGTGTCGGTCCAGGTAACGCGCAGGTTGTTTGTGCCCTTTTTAAGGAGGCGGGTCACGTCATACTGGTTGTATTTCTGAGAATTCCCCACCGGTTGATCGTTGACGTACACCGTGAACGGCTGATTCATCGTGATCGGGTTGATAGTGAGGAGCGCCCGGCCAGGCTGACGTTCTTCGCCCCACCCCCGGCCCCGGTGGGAAGGGTGAACTTCGCCCGCGTGCCCTCCGCCGTGGCGCGGAACCCCTCCATCCTGACTTCCGTGATGTCGCGGAACGCGTCCTTCGTCACCGCGTGGGCGATTTTGGCGAAGCCGACGCCCCTGCGGTCGGGGGACGTTACTTGCAGGTTATTCTCCCCTACCCTGACGTAGTTGGACACGTCCAACCGACCAAAGCCCGCGAAGTCGCCCACTCTCTTCCCATTGAGGGTCACGGTGATCGGCCCGCGCAGGGTTCTGGGACTGACGACGAGCAACGTCTGATTAGCGGCGGAACCCGGCGTCTGCGCCCTGGCCCCCCCCAGGAGTGCCCCGACCATGAGGACCCCGGCCCACCCCAGCGGCTTCGCTCCGATACGGCTGCGCTGCTTTTGCGGCATGGGCACAACCTGACGTGGGCACCGGTAGCCCGGATGAGGACAGGTGAAGACGCGGACCTCCCCATCTGTCTTCACGTGAAGACAAGCCGCCTCCCGAACCTAACGCACCCGTTTGCCACGGCCTTTCTTGGTCGGCGTCTCCTGTGGATGCAGGACGCCGTCGAGTTCCGCGAGCAGCTCGTCCACTCGGGCGCGCCGCTCCTCGGGCAGCGTGGCGAGGAAACGTTTTTGCCCCAGCGAACGCACGACGGCCTGACGGCGCTGCTCGTTCGGCGCGTTCTGCCGCCGGGGCCGGGCCGCCTCGGTCAGGGCCGCCACGGTGGCCCCCCCACGGGCGAGGGCCAGCAGGCGGGCGCGTTCGGCCTCGTCGGGCACGGTACCCACAGCCAGCGCCTTGCGGTAGTCGAGACCGTTCCTCACCGCCGCCTTCACGTCAGGCGGGAGGTTGAGGACCCGGCCCTTGTTCCGGAGGAACGACTGCCACTTCTCCCCACCGAGCCGGGCGAAGGCCACGTCCAGGCTGGCGACGCCCTCCGGGTCCTGCTCCGGATCGGCGAGCAGTCGGCGCAGGTGGGTCATCACCTCCTCGTCGGGCACGCCGAGGGCGAGGGCGGCGATGCGGCGTTTGGCCTCGACCTCCTCCACCGGGTTGAGGTCCTCGCGCAGCAGGTTCTCCACGGCGGACGCGGCGGCGGCCTGATCGTCGGTGAGGTCGCGGATGTAGGCCGGAATCTCCGTCAGCCCGGCGAGGCGCGCGGCCCGCCAGCGGCGCTCCCCGGCGACAATCTCGTGCCCCCGCTCGGTCGGTCGCACGAGGATGGGTTGCAGCACCCCGTTCTCGCGGATGCTCGCGGCGAGGTCGCTCAGGCTGGCCGCGTCGAACTCGCCGCGCGGCTGGTACGGGGTGGGGAAGAGTGCGTCCAGCGCGAGGGTGCGGAGCTGGTCGCGGCTGGTGAGGTCGGCGGCCCCGTCGGGTCCCAGCAGGGCGTTCAGGGTCGAGGCCGCGTCGAAGCGCCGCCTAGCCACGGCTCACCGTCACCTTCAGGCCTGTCTGGTCGGCGATCTCCTGGGCCAGCGCGCGCACTTCCTGGGCCGCCGGGCTGTTCGGCGCGAAGACCCCGATGGGTTCGCCCGCCCCCGCGCTGTCGTTCCACGTCGCAGGGCGGTAGTTCAGCGGCTGGGCCAACGGCTGAAGCTGGGCGCGCAGGGCCGCGAGCACCTCCCGGTCGTGGCTGTTGCGGCTGTCGTACAGGGTGGGCACGAACAGGCCGACACGCAACTCCGGGCGCAGCCGGCGATAGGTGTTCAGCGCGGCGAGGACGCCCGGCAACCCGTTGAGGCCCTTCGCCCGCGTGGGCACCGGCACGACCAGTCGGTCGGCGGCCAGCGCCGCCAGCACCGCGAGCTTGCCGAGGCTCGGCGGGCTGTCCACGAGCACAAGGTCGTAGTGGCCTTGCACCGCCTCCAGCGCGTACCGCAGGTTGAGGGTCGCGCCCTCCTGCGCCATCATCTGCCCCTCGGAGAGCGCCATGTGCAGGTTGCTGGGAATCAGGCTCAGGCCGTGCGTTCGCAGCGGCTCGGGCAACCGGGCGTCCCCGCTGACCGCCACCCCGAAGGCCGTCTGCTCGTCGGGCACGAGGCCATGCCCCAGCCAGGCGCTGAGGTTGGCCTGCGGATCGAGGTCGATGAGCAACACCCGCAGCCCTGCCTGCGCGAGCGCGTGCCCCGTGTTCAACGCGAGGCTGGTCTTCGCCGCGCCGCCCGCGTGGTTGAAAAAGGTGAGCGTGAGCATCCGGCCCCAGCATAAACCCAACGGTGCCACCTCGTCTGTCTTCACGTGAAGACACGCCCTGAACCCAACGATGTCATGAGGAAGAAATGAGTGGAGGCAGTGGAAGATCATGAAACGCCGCTTCCCCTCGAACGCAAGAGACTCAGCCTGTCTTCACGTGAAGACAAGGCGTCCTGAACCGCCCTCACAGCTGGGGAGCTACGCTTTGCCGGAGGGAAGGCCGGAGGGGAGGAGGGAGAGCTATGTCCGTGGAGATGCCGTCTGAAAGACAACTTACCGAGGGTAGGATTTGAACATATGACTGCCCAACGGCGTCGTCACGTGTGGATCACGCTGCTCTATCTCCTGGGGTGGCTGGCCCTGGACGCGGCGGCCCAGCAGTTCAATACGGTGCCGGGCGTCTCGGTGTGGTATCCGCCCTTCGCACTCGACTTCGTGCTGCTCCTCGTCTTCGGGCTGCGTTATTGGCCCCTGCTCATCGTGAGCAACGTACTGCACGAACTCCTGATCACCCCGCAGCCCCTGCCGCCGCTACCGCTGCTGGCATCGGTCGTGGTGGCGGTGGCCGGGAGCACCCTCGCCTGCGTGGTATTGAGGCACCTGCGCTTCGACGCCCGGCTGCCCCGGCTGCGCGACGTGCGGCTGTTCGTGCTGGTGGCTGTCTTCGGGGCACCCCTGATCGTGACGACGGCGCAGGTGCTGTGCCTCGTGTGGGCCGACCTCGTGCCCTGGGGACGGGTGATCGAGCGCACCCTGCAACTGTGGGCGGGCACCGCCACGGGAATCGGGATGCTCGCGCCGTCCCTGCTCCTGCTGTTGCGCCGCTGGCCGGGGTTGTGGACGGCGGGCCTGCCGGTTACGGATGAGCCTGTAGGAAGTGGAGGGCCGGGGGCAACTGCTCCCATATCTCTAGCGCCCAGGCTGGCGGGACGACAGCGGCTCCTCACGCTCGGGCGGCGGGTTCTGGAGGGGCTGGCCGAGCTGAGCGTCGCCGGGCTGGCGCTGTGGATCGGGTACGGGGGACCGCGCGGGGGCACGCTCGACTTCAGCTACGTGCTGTTCGTGCCGCTGCTGTGGACGGCCACCCGCCACGGCTTCGAGCGCACGGCGCTGGCGGTCCTGGGCCTGAACGTGGGCGTCGCGCTGCTGACGGGCGGGCCGGACATCCGGCGCACCGACGGGCTGGCGCTGCAATTCGGGCTGCTCACCGTGACCGTCTCCGGGCTGCTGCTGGGGGCGGTGATGCGCGAGCGCCGCCGCCTCACCGAGCGCCTGAGCGAGCTGGCGCTGCGCGACCCCCTGACCGGGCTGGGCAACCGCCGCCTCTTCCACGAGCGCGTGGCGCAGGCCCTGACGCGGCGGCCCCCACCGGCGGGCACGCTGGCGGTGCTGCTGATGGATTTCGACGACTTCAAGACGATCAACGACACGCTGGGCCACAGCGCCGGGGACGAGGTGCTGCGCGCGGTGGGGCGGCGATTGGAGGTGAGCGTGCCCCCACCGGGCGTGGTGGCGCGGCTGGGCGGCGACGAGTTCGCGGTCCTGCTGGAGGATATGCGCGGCCCCGGCGAGGCGGTCAGGATCGCCCGTCAACTGCTGCGGGTGCTGGACGAGCCGGTTCCCGTGGGCGACCAGAGCCTGCGGGTGGGGGCGAGCGTGGGCGTCACCGTGTGGGACGGGACGGGGGAGGACGGCGAGACCCTGCTGCGCGACGCCGATGTGGCACTCTACCGCGCGAAGGCGGGGCGGCGCGGGCAGGTGCAGCTCTTCGACGCCTCCATGCATATCGCCGTGCTGGAGCGGGTGGAGCTGGAGGCCGAGCTGCGCGCATCGCTGGTTCGGGGAGACTTCGAGCTGCATTACCAGCCGCTCGTGGACGCGCCCACGGGCCTCCCGACGGGCGTGGAGGCGCTGGTGCGTTGGCGGCATCCCACGCGCGGCCTGCTCACACCGGACGCCTTCATGCCGCTCGCCGAGGAAACCGGGCTGGTGGTGCCGCTGGGCCACTGGGTCCTGCGCGCGGCCTGCCGCGAGGTGGTGGACTGGACGGGAGCGCCCGGCAGCCCACCCCCCACCGTGGGCGTCAACCTGAGTGCCGCGCATCTCGCCCAACCCAGGCTGGTGGAGGAGGTCGCGGCGACGCTGCGCGAGACGGGCCTCGCCCCGGAGCGGCTGATGCTGGAGATCACCGAGAGCGTCCTCATACGCGACCTCGACACCACGCTGGGAACGTTGAGGGCGCTGCGCGGCCTGGGGGTGCGCCTCGCCGTGGACGATTTCGGGACCGGGTACTCCAGCCTGAGCTACCTGCGACACCTGCCCATCCAGGACCTGAAGGTGGACCGCGCCTTCGTCACCGACCTCGAGCGCGACGCGGCGGCCACCGAACTCGCCCGCGTGATCGCCGTGCTGGGCCGCACGCTGGGCCTGAATACCGTCGCCGAGGGGGTCGAGACCGCCCAGCAGTACGCCCGGATTCGCGCGCTGGGCTACACGCTGGCCCAGGGGTACTACATCGCCCGGCCCCTGCCCGCCGACCAGGCCCGCGCCCTGGTGGAACAGGGGCGTCCGCTCGTCTCCCAGACCGTCTGAAGCTCGGAACTCGACTTTTTTCTGTTCTGCACGGGAGTTCTTCGGGTTCGACTCCTCGATGTCCGTCATGCCCGAAGGTGGGGGAGAGGGACCCCTTTTTGCGAAAGTTTCGCACCCGAAAACCAGATTTTGCCTGAGACACACTTGTGGGATTCGGGCGTTTTGCCTGAGACACACTTGTGGGATTCGGGCCTCCCGCCTGAGACACACTTGTGGGATTCCGGGCCTCCCGCCTGAGACATACCTGTGGGATTCGGCTATTTCCCCACAACTGTGTCTCAGGAGACCCCTGAGACATACCTGTGGTGTTTGCTGAGACACACCTGTGGTGTTTTTTGGCCCCCCTGAGACATACTTGTGGTGTTTTGGCTCATCTGCTGAGACACACTTGTGGTGTTTACTGAGACACACCTGTGGGGAAAGAGGGGGTATGCGCCCTCCTGGCGCGGGTATGCAGGTGGCCTCTGGTGGTGTTTCATCATTATGTTTTACAGATATTTTTTCTTTCAGATCAGATAATCTGTTCACCACCAGGGAGACGCATGAACGACCCCAAACTCGCACGGTTCGACGACCTCAACTGGGGACGGCTGAATCTGGTCTCGGCCCAGGACTCGGTGGAGGGCCAGCATTCCTGGCGCGTGACCTTCACGCAGGGGGACCGGGTGGTGCGGGTGGGGTGCCGGGCACTGCCGGAGCTGGGGATTCCGCACGGCATCGACAACGACGTGAGCAGCGCATTGATCGACCACTACATGAGCAGCGGTTTGCCGGAGGACGGCGAGATGACGCTGGCCGTCACGGACCTGCTGCGCCTGGCGGGCTTTCACCGCAACGGGCGCTACCGCACGATGCTCGCCGAGAGCCTCGACCGCCTGCACACGACCTCGTACGAGATCAGCGGCGGATGGCGCGATCACCCGAATCGGCGCTGGACGACCGCGAAGTTCCACTTCATCGAGCTGCTGGAATACACCCACCACGGCGAGTCGGGCCGCTTCGACGACCGGAGCATGTTGCGGCTGCGCCTCGCCGAGCCGCTGGTCGCGTCCCTGCGGAGCGGGTACACCAAGCCGCTGAACATCGAGTTCATGCAGTCGCTCTCCCGGCCCCGCACGCGGATCATCTTCCGGCTGCTCGACGCCATGCGCTACCACCCCGAGCGGCCCGACGAGGTGATCGACGAGTACGAGGTGGGCCTCATCGAGTGGGCCGACCAGTGCAAGCTCCCCAACGGTCGCCCGGATGTGGTGCGCCGCGCGCTGGAGGGGCCGCACGAGGAGCTGCTGCGCCGGGGCTACCTCCGCAACGTGACCCTGGACGGGCGCGGCAAGAAACAGCGGCTGCGCTACGAGTTCTCGCCCGAATTCACGCCGATCAGCCCGGCGCTGCTCCACCGGTTCCGCGTCCACGGGGTCGCCGACGGGATGGCGCGGCAGCTCACCCGGCAGTACACCGCTTCGGTGCTGATGACGCGCATCGAGCTGTTCGAGCGGCTGCTGCGTGCGGGCCTGCTCAAGATTCGCAAGACGCCCGCCCACGCCCTCGTCCACCTCATCCGGCACCCCGACCAATACCCGGAACCCGCGCCGGGCAAGGCGGGCAAGGCACTGAGCGACCGCGCGCCGGGGGACACGCCCGCCCCGACCGTCCAGCGTGTCGCCCCAGGTGCCCCGGAGGAACCCAGCGTGGACGTGACGGCGGAACTGCGCGGCCTGGGTCCGGCGGAGGCCGCCGCCTTCACCGCCAAGCGCGTGTCGTTGCTCTACCACCGCAAGTTCACGGCGGCCCACCTGGATACCCTGCGCCACCAGCTCACGGTGGGGGGGCTGGACGGGGCGGCCCTGCTCGTGGAGGCCCACCACCGCCTCGCGCGCATGGACGCGCAGGGATTCGTGGACGATCTCAAGGACCGCCTGGCCGCGCTGAGCTGAGTTCGCCTGAGACACACCTGTGGTGTTTTGCCCCGCCGCGCCCCTGTAAGACTTCTGGAGCAGAGCGCCGCCTACCCTGATTCCCGACATGCTCGTGGCGCTTCCCACCCCTGAACTCGCCCGCCTGGAGGCCGTCTCGCGGTACGCCATCCTCGACACGCTGCCGGAGGCCACCTTCGACCGGGTGGCGCAGCTCGCCGCGCAGTTCTTCCGGGTGCCGGTCGCGCTCGTAAACATCATCACGACGGAGCACTCGTGGAGTAAGGCCTGCGTCGGGGTGGACCTGCGGCAGATGGACCGCCAGCTCTCCTTCTGCGCGCGGACCATCGAGCAGGACGGGGTGTTCGTCTCGCTGGACCTCGCGCGCGACCCCCGGTTCGTCAACCACCCGCTCGTGGGTGGGCCGGGAGCGTTCCGCTTCTACGCGGGTGCCCCGCTCCGCACGCCCGACGGGTACAACATCGGGACCCTGTGTGTCCTCGACCACGCGCCGCGCGCCGAGGTGACGGCGGTGGAGCGTGAGGCCCTGATGGGCCTGGCCGCCCTCGCCGTGGACGAGCTGGAGCTGCGCCGTGCCCGCCGCGCCGCCGAGCGGGAGGCCGAGACCCGGCAGCGGCTGGTGGACGACCTGCGCCGCGCCACCGCCCACGCCGAGACGCTCGCGGCCCTCTCCGCCCTCGCCGACCTCGACCTCGACCCGCAGACGCTGGTGGGGTCCGCCGTGGCCCTGCTCGCCCAGCTCAGCCCCCTGGACTGGGCCGGGCTGTTGGGGGAGAGGGAGGGTCAGCTCACTGTCGAAACGATCTGGTCGCCGTCCGGGGAGGCCCCGCCACCCCCCCCATTCCTGCAAGCCCCTACGAGGGCCGTGGAGGGCCTGCTGAGCCGGGCCATGACCTGGGAGGCCCCCTGCTTCCTGGAAAGCCTTTTGGGGGTCTCTGAGAAGCCGCACGGGGCGTTCCCTCCCTGCGAGTGGATGGAGGAGGGGATGCGGGGGGCTGTTCTGGCCCCCCTGGGGCAACTTCACGGCATCCGCTACCTGCTGGTCGCCCTGCGGCGGGAGGAGCGACCGTGGGGCCGGGCGGAGCGCGAGTTGTTCCAGGTCGCCAGCCGCACCATCACGGGGGCGCTGCTGCGACAGGACCGTGAGGACCACATGCGGCGCGAGGCGCGGCACGACCCGCTCACCGGGCTGGAAAACCGCCGCTCCCTCGACGAGCTGCTCGGCGCTGACCTCCCGCCATGCGCCGTGGCCGTCCTCGACCTCGACGGCTTCAAGGCGGTCAATGACCGCGAGGGCCACGCACGCGGCGACGTGCTGCTGCGGCTCTTCGCGGGGGCGCTGGCGGCGGAGCTGCCGCCCGGTGCCTCGCTGTACCGGCTCGGCGGGGACGAGTTCGTGGTCGTGCGGCGGGGCGTGGATGACCGGGCGAGCGCCGAGGCCGCCGTGCTGGAGCAGATCGACGCGGCGGTCGCCACCGCCCGCGCCGCCGGCTTCCACGAGGTCGCGGCGTCCTTCGGGGTGGCGCTGTGGCCGGGGGAGGCGTCCGGGCCGGCGGCGACCCTGCGGCTGGCCGACGAGCGGATGTACGCGGACAAGCGGCGGCGGTCTCCTGCCATAGAACCCTCCCCCACTGGGGGATGAAGCTCTGCCTTTACTTTGAATTTGCGAGATTTGGTGAGTGTGCGGGCGAACTTCCCCTACCCTTCTCACGTGTCCTCCGAAGCCAGTCAGGCCGCCTACCTCCTGCCCCTTCAGCCCGAAGACGGGTACCATCGTCTTCTCGACGAGATGCCGGTGATGCTCTGGACGGCAGACGCCGACGGGGTCTGGGAACATGTGAACCGGGCGTGGGTGGACTACACCGGGCTGGTGGGGGGCACGCGCGGCTTCGGGTTCGAGGAGGCGCTGCACCCGGAGGACGAGGCACCCACCCTGGCCGCCTGGACGGGGGCCGTGGCGAGCGGCAGGAACTACGAGATCGAGTACCGCCTGCGGAATCGTGACGGGGAGCACCGCTGGTTCATGGTTCGGGGGGTGCGGGTGGACGACGGCGCGGGCCGCCGCCTCGCCTGGGTGGGCACCTGCACCGACATCGAGGAGCAGAAGCGGGCGGAGGCCGCCGCCCGCGCGGCCCACGAGGCGGCGGTGCGGGCACTGGGGCTGGCGCTGGAGGCCCGCGACCGCGAGACCAAGGGCCACACCGACCGGGTGACGACCTGGGCGACCCGGCTCGGCGCGGCGCTCGGGCTGGACGACACGGCCCTGGAGGCGTTGCGGCTCGGCGCGTACCTCCACGACATCGGCAAGCTGTCGATCTCCGACGCCACGCTGCTCAAGCCCGGACCGCTCGACGACGCCGAGTGGGAGACCATGCGCGGCCACGTGCTGGAGGGCGAACGCTTCGCCGCCACCCTGGGCTTCCTCCCGGCCCCGTCCCTGGGGTTGATCCGCGCGCACCACGAACGCTGGGACGGCTCGGGCTACCCGCACGGGCTGAGCGGCGGGGCCATCCCCCTCCTCGCCCGCATCTTCGCCGTGGTGGACGTGTACGACGCCCTGACGAGCGAGCGGCCCTACAAGCGGGCCTGGACGGCACATGAGGCCGCCGTGGAACTCCGGGCACAGGCCGGGCGACAGTTCGACCCGGAGATCGTCAGCGCCTTCCTGCGGCGGCTGGAGGCGGACGGGAGAACTGAATTCAGCGGCGAATGATGAGCTGCCCCGCCTCCTGATCCTCTGGGGTCGCCGGGGCAGACTCGCCGACGGCGGCCCTCCATCCTCCGACAGGCCAGGTCATGAACTCGGCGGCGGTCGGGCGAGGCCGTCCAGGCAGGAAGCGGACGACCGGAGAGGCTGAGGTGTCCCCGGTGGCCGGGCATTCCCGGCGCAGGGCCAGCGCCTCCCGCACGAGGCGGACCTGTTCGGCGTCAACCTGGGCCTGCACCTGGGGGTCGGTCATGCGGGCAGTCTGACGGGGGGCTGATCACAGCTTTCTTACGGGGTGGTCAGTTGTGGGAAGGTTCATTCGGGGTCGCCAGTCGCCAGAGAAAAGCGGTGGCCCCGACGTACTCAAGCTCGTCGGGGCCACCTTCGGAAATAACTTTTGGAGAAGACCTGATCAGCCCTGCTCGGCGGGGGAAACCGTCGCCTCATCCGCCGGGAAGCGGCCCAGGTGTTCGGTGCGGGCCTGCTCGGCCTCGTCGCGGGTGGCGAAGGTGCGGGGCTGGCCGCGCCCGTCACTGAGGCGGAAGCGGTGCTGAGGGTTGCCGGGCGTTTCCGCCGGGCGCGTCACCATCACGACGTAGGACATGGGCCAAGTCTTCGGCGGGAGGCGGGGGCGCGGCTGAGAGTCGGGTCAAGGCCGCGCTCGTCTTCAGCGCCGCCCGCCCCGCCTGGCCCGCTGCGGCCCCACCCGGCCCCCGCCGACTCCGGCGGGCTGGGACGTGGCGCGTTGAGGCTGACCCCGGTTCTCCTGCGTGCCGCGTCCGGCGGATGGGCGGCCCTGGTTGTGCCCGTTCCCCGCACTCCCACTCACCGCAGTGGGACGCGCGGACCCCGACCGTCCCCGCCCGCCCTCGTCCACCCCGTTGCCCGACCCCCGGCCCTGCTTCTCCTGAATGGCGCGGTCGATCTGGCCCTCCTCGGCGGTGAGGGGCGGCTGGAGCACGCCCGGCAGGCCCCGGCGCACCGTCTGCCACAGGCCGCGCTGCTCGGGGATGAGCATCACGAGGTTCACGCCCGGCCTGCCCGCGCGGGCGGTGCGGCCCGAACGGTGAACGTGGTCCTCGGCGGTGGAGGCCACGTCGAGGTGGATGACGAGCCGCACCTCCGGCAGGTCGATGCCGCGCCCGGCGATATCGGTGGCGACGAGGATGCGGGACTTGCCCTCGCGCAGCTCTTTCATGGTGTGCTCGCGCTTCTTCTGGTCCATGTTGCCCTGGAGGGGGCTGACGATCTCGCCGGGCAGAAGGGCGTTCAGCCGCTCGGCCCGCCGCTTCACGAGCGCCTTTGTGCGGCAGAAGATGACCACGCAGCCGCCGGGTTCGCGCAACGCCTCGCGCGTGCGGCGTGCGGCGAGTTCGAGCAGGTCCGCCCGCGTCGTGTGAATCAGGAGGTGGGTGGCCCCCGTCGCCCCGCCGAGCACGTCGCCGCTGGGCTTCTCCGCTCCCTCCACCCGCGCGGGCGCGATGTCGATGCGCGCGGGGTCGTGCATGAAGCGCTCGGCCACCGCCCGGATCGCCGCCGGAAAGGTCGCCGAGGCCATCGCGATCTGGAGGGGCCGCGTGCCCGTCGCCGACTGCGCCGCGTTCAGGATGTCGCCCACGTCCTTGAGGAAGCCGAGCGACAGCAGCTCGTCGGCCTCGTCCAGCACGACGTACCTCAGGCCAGAGAGGTCGAGTTCCCTCCGCGTGATCAGGTCCTTGAGGCGGCCCGGCGTGCCCACGATGAGGCCCTTGCCGCTCGCCTCGGCGCGGGTCTGACCGGGCGTGATGCCCCCGGTGATGCGCCCGGCGGGCATCCCGAGTTCGCGGGCCACGTCCCGAATCTGCACGGCGAGTTCGCGCGTGGGCGTGACCACGAGGACCTCGGGGCGCAGGCCGCGCGTGGCGGTCGTGCCGATGCCTCGCGCGGCGGCAGGGATCAGGAACGCCAGCGTCTTGCCGCTGCCCGTGCGCGCGGTCGTGATCACGTCGCGCCCGGCGAGCAGCACGGGGATGGCCCCCGCCTGCACGGGGGTCGGGGTGCGCCCGCCGAGGAGGGCCTGCCAGTCGGAGGAAGTGCCGTTCGGCACGGCGGGCGTGGCTTCCTGCCTCTGTGCTTCGCCTCCCCGGCCACCACGGCGGCGGGAGGTGCGGGCCTGTTCGGTGCCCGCCTCGGAACGGTTCTGGTCGGCGGGGATGGACTTGTCTTCTGTCTTGGTCATGGAATCCTATCTGCGGCCCCCGGAGGGGCGGGCATTCGTCGGCATCCTCGCGGGTCGCGGGTGCGGCAAGGGGTCAATCTACCCCCTTCTGCCCCCATCATGCCCGGTGACGGTCTGCTCAAAGCGGGGAGAGGTCACGGACGGTTCCCGGCGCGGCGCTTGACCTTCCCCTTCGGGCAGGGTCCAGACTGACCCCGTGAACGAGACGCCGCAGGTCCGGGAGCCGCCCACACGGCGACTCACCATCGGGGCGTTTGCCCGCGAGGCCCACCTGACCCCCAAAGCACTGCGATTGTACGACGCGCTGGGGCTGCTCTCGCCCGCCCTCACCGACCCGGCGAGCGGCTACCGCCTGTACGCGCCGGAGCAACTGCCGCGCGCCCGCCTCATCGCCCTGCTGCGGCAGCTCGATATGCCGCTGACGCGGATAGCGGCGGTGCTCGACCTGCCCGGCCCGGAGGCGGCGCGGGCGGCCTTGGCGTACTGGCGCGGGGTGGAACGGGACGCGGAGGCCAAGCGGCGGCTCGTTCACCACCTGGAGACATTCCTTTCCGGGAAGGGAGACACCATGTACGACGTTCAGACCCGCGAGGTCCCCGAGCAGAAGGTCCTCACCCGCCAGCGCCACCTCCTCGTCGGTGAGTTGCCGGGCTTCATCGACGCGGCCTGCCGCGACCTGTACGCGGCCATCGCCGCGTCCGGTCTGCGCGCGGGACCTCGTTCCTTCGTCATCTACCACGGGCGGGTGGACGAGGAGAACGACGGCCCGGTGGAGGTCTGCGTCCCCTTCGGGGGCGGCCCGCTCGACCCGCAGGGCGACCTGCGCGTCCGCCTCGAACCCGCCCACCGCGAGGCCTTCACCAGGGTCACGAGGGCGCAGTGCGAGTTCCCCGGCATCCTGGAGGCGTACGACGCCGTGTTGGGTCACGTCCGGGGGCAGGGATGGCGGGAAGCGGCCTCCCCCGCGAGGTGTACTTCGTGCCGGAGAGTGCGGTGGGGCCGGACGACCCCTTCTGCGACATCGCGTTCCCCTTCCGTGAGGAGGCAGGTTCGGACGGTTGATCCGGGGCGGGTGGGGGAGGGGAGAGGGTGCCTGGCCGTGGGCGGTGGGCTGGTGGATGACGGACGAGAGCGGTGGGTCGGTTCGGTTTCTGAAGACGCCCTGCTCGCTCAACCTCTTCCCTTGATATGAATTGCGAATCGGGGAAAAGGAGCGTTTCTGCCGTCTGGCAGCAGGACGAGCGGTGCTCGTCACCCCTCCCCGACCCTCCCCCACAAGGAGGGAGGGAGAAAAGAGCACATCTGGCACGCTTGTTTTCTAGCTCACATCAGGCGTTCAAACGGGAGGAGCAAAAAACAGAGTTCCTCGCACTCCCAGGTCATCCACGAAGGGCTGTGAGCAAGACCGAAGGCGGGTGCTTCGGCTCTTTCTCCCGCTCATGGCCTTTCCTCGTCGCCTCGTCACCTCGTCACCCCCTGTTCCGCTGGTCGCTGGAAGCTGACGGCTGGCCGCCCCCGCAAGTCAGGACCCCCGACCGATGCCGTAAGTTAGGGACGTGAACCTGAACATTGACGCCGCCTGGACGCGGCTTCAGGGGATGCTCCAGGGGCTGATCGCCGCCCTGCCCAACGTCATCATCGGGCTGGGCGTCTTCGTGCTGTTCGTGTTCGTGGCGGGGCTGGCCCGCCGGGGGGTCTTCGCGCTCACCGGGCGGGCCGGGCACGAGGGGGGCACGGCGCTCGTGTTCTCGCGGCTCGCGGGGTGGGTGGTCCTCGCGCTCGGCGGACTGGTCGCGGTGACGATCATCGTGCCCGAACTCAACGCCGCCTCCCTCTTCGGGGCGCTGGGGGTGGGCGGGGTCGCCATCGGGTTCGCCTTCAAGGACATCTTCCAGAATCTGCTCGCGGGGCTGCTCCTCCTGCTCACCCGCCCCTTCCGCATCGGCGACCAGATCGTGAGCGGGCCGCACGAGGGCACGGTGGAGGACATCCAGGTACGCGCCACCCTCATCCGCACCTACGACAACCGCCAGGTCGTCATCCCCAACAGCGAGCTGTACACCAACCGGGTGGTCGTGAACACGGCCTACGAGCACCGTCGGCTCGACGTGGCCCTGACGGTCGGCTTCGGCGAGGACCTCGCGCGGGTCAAGCGGGTCATCCTGGACACGTTGGCGGGGCTGGAGCAGGTGCTGGACGACCCGGCCCCCGCCGTCCTCGTGCGGGCGTACGGCGAGTCCGGCATGGAGCTGGAGGTGCGCTTCTGGATCGCGCCGCCCATCCGCCGCGAGGCGAATATCGCGCAGGACGAGGTGCTGGAGGCCATCACCCCCGCGCTGCGGGCCGCCGGAATTACGCCCGCGCTGCCCGCCCGGCGCGTCCTCCTGCTCGCCGGGGGGGGTGAGGGGGACCGCAGCGCGGGGAGTGACGACGAGAACCCCGTGCCCGCCGGGCGGGTGGGGGAGAAAACGTCTCGATGAAGGTTCGCCGCCGCTCACCCGTGTCAGAGTGTTGTTACTGACGGGGGGCGATCCTGCCCTCACCTGCCCCGCCTCCCCTCCCCTGTGAGGAGTGACGAGGTGGCCGCCCCAGCCCCTATGCCCACGTCCCCCACCCCGTCACCGATCTTTACCCCCGAGTATGTGCGAGCGCTCGAGCGGGTGGTCGGCGGCATTCTGCCCGTCGTCGGCGTGACCGAGGTGGGGCGCGCGGCGCTGGAGTGGACGACGCATCCGCTGGAGGCGTGGCTCAACCTGCTCGTCGGCATCCTGTTCCTCCTGGGTACCGCCGGAATGGCGCTGTTCCCGCGCTCGCGGCTGCTCGTCATCCGCTTGGCCTTCCTCGGGCTGGTGGGCCTCACCCTCGCGTTCGAGGCGTTGGGCTACCGGCTGCTGCCCCCCGGCACGGGCGCGGCGGACGCGGCCTACCTCCTGACGGGCCACCACCTCTACCTGTCGCTGGTATTGACGGTGTGCTGCTGGCTGCTGTTCCCGCCGCCGTGGGCACCCCGGCTGGCGCTGGCCGTGTACGTGGCGGGCCTCGTCGTCCAGGGCTGGAGCGGCGGCGCGGCCCTTCTCGCCGGGGAGGCCACCGCCGGCGGGGTGCTGAGCCTGCTGCTCCACCAGGCGCTCGTCGGGGGCTGCTTCTACCTGCTGATGCAGGTGCTGACCCTGGTGTACGTGCGGCAGGCGCGGCTGGAGCAGGAGCGCACCCGACTCGACCGCTTCGCCCACCTGGACCCCCTCACCAACCTGCTCAACCGCCGGGCCTTCGATCAGGCCCTGGGCACCGCCGCCGGGAGGGCCGACGCCGGGCCGCTGAGCCTGATCACCTTCGACATCGACGCCTTCAAGAACGTGAACGACACCCACGGCCACCCCGTCGGCGACCGCGTGCTGCGTGACCTCGCCGACCTCGCCCGGCGGGAGGCGCGGGCGGACGATGTGCTCGCGCGCTGGGGCGGGGAGGAGTTCGCCTGGCTGCTGCCCGGCGTGGACCTCGCCGCCGCCTCCCGCTGCGCGGAGAGGTTGCGCGCCGCCGTGGAGGCGCACGACTTCGGGGTGGGCCGGGTCACGCTCAGCCTCGGCGTGGCCGCCTGGCAGTCCGGCGACACCCCCGACACCCTCTTCCAGCGTGCCGACGACCTCCTCTACGTGGCCAAACGCGGCGGGCGCAACCGGGTGGAGGTGGCCCTCGCGTCCTGAGCCGGCGGTGGTTCGGAAGGGCGAGCGTGGCTCGCCACCCCCCTCCCCGACCCTCCCCCACAAGGAGGGAGAGAGAAAAGAGCACGTCCTTGCGTGACCGGACTCTTCGGGCCAACTCCGCCCTCGGCGTTCAGCGCAGCAGGGACGCGCCGCCGTCCACGTAGATTTCCACGCCGGACACGTGCCGCCCGAGGTCGGAGGCGAGGAAGAGGCAGGTGTCGGCCACGTCCACCGGCTCGCCCAGCCCCTCGTTGAGCGCCGGGCTGCCCTGGGGCAACTCGACCTCGATGCCGATGCGTTCGGTGTGGCGCTGCTCGGTGCGCTCGCCGATGTGCGTCTCGATGGCCCCCGGACACACCGCGTTGCAGCGGATGCCGTGGCGACCCAGCTCCAGCGCGATCATCTTCATGAAGGCGACCTGTCCGGCCTTCGAGGTGCTGTACGCGCTCGCGCCGGGGGTGGAAAAGCTCCGGGTGCCGTTCACGCTGCTCGTGATGAGGATGCTCCCGCCGCCCGCGCGCTTGAGGTGCGGCACCGCGTAATGGACGGTCAGGTAGGTGCCCCGCAGGTTGATGTCCAGCGTGCGGTCCCACTCCTCGGGCCGCAGCTCCTCGATGGGCGTCCACACGCCGTTGATGCCCGCGTTGGCGAACACGATGTCGAGCTGCCCGAACCGCAGGGCGGTCGCCTCGATGGCCGCGCGCACCGCCTCCGGGTCGCTCACGTCGCAGTCCACGTAGGCCGCCTCGCCGCCCGCCGCCACGATCTCGTCCCGCACGCGCCCCCCCTCCTCGGGCTGCACGTCCGCGAGCATCACCCGCGCGCCCTCGCCCGCGAAACGCCGCGCCGTCCCCGCCCCGATCCCGCTCGCGCCCCCGGTGATGAACGCCACCTTGCCCGCTAACATCCCCATGTCCGTCTCCCTTCGCCCCGCTGAGAAGTCCCAACGTCAAAAGCGGTGTGTCGCGTGTGCCGAAGCCGCCCGAGCGCCGGAAGCGTAGAAGCCCCGGCGAGCCGCGTCAATGGCCCCGCCCAACGGTGAACGACGAGTTCACGGGGCAGGTGAGACCGGGAGACACGCGGCTCTCGGTGGAAACGGCCCCTCACCTCCGAGTCCCTCACGCCCGAAAAGTGGCGGACAGAGGGCGTTTGCAGGTCCCTGTATGCCCCCTCAAGGCTCCGTTCCCAACAGCAGGCGAACTGGAGCGGGCCGGGGGCATGTCTCTGAAAGCCTCCCCCCGCCCGGCACCCCATTTGACGGCCCCTGTGAGCGGGTGTACCCTGCCAGCACGGAAAATCTCCTATACACTCAAAGGCGTCCGCCCTTCGCTCTTTGTCTAGGCCTTGTTCAGCCCGTCCCCACGCTGACCCCTTCCCTGGGGTGGCCCCACCGACCCCGGAGGTCGACCATGAACCGCACCCTGCGCCGCACCGCCCTGCTCACGCTGCTCGCCCTCGGAACCGCCGGGGCGCAGAACTACACCGGGCCGAAGGTCCAGCTCTCCTTTCTGCACGGCTTCACCGGCCCCGATCGGCCCGTGATGGAGTCGCTCGTCAAGCGCTTCAACGACACCCACCCGAACATTCAGGTGCGGGCGCAGGCGCAGCCGTGGGCGACGACGTGGCAGCAACTGCCCTCGCTCGTGGCCTCTGGCCGGGCACCCGACGTGGCCGTCATCAACGAGGACCAGATCACGGGCTTCGTCGCGCGCGGGGCCGTCTCGCCCCTCACCGCCGCCGAACTGCGGACGGCGGGCATCGACAAGGCACGCTTCTTCGGGCCGCTGTTCGCCACGGCGGACTACCAGGGCCAGTCGTACGGGGTGCCGATCTCCAGCGTCGCCTACGTCATGTTCTACAACAAGGACCTGATGCGGAAGGTCGGGCTGGACCCCAACAAGCCGCCCCGTACCCGCGCGGAGTTCCTCCAGATCGCGCAACGCTGCACGGTGGACAAGAGCGGCAAGAACTCGACCCAGGCGGGCTTCGATCCCAGGAACCTCGACACCTGGGGCGTGAGCCTCTACAACAACTGGGTGGGCGCGCGGGCGGCCTACGCGGCGATCCTGCAAAACGGCGGCTCGCTGATCGACGCCAAGCAGAACGCGGCCTTCAACTCGCCCCAGGCGGTGAGCGCCGTGCAGTTCCTCGTGGACCTCGTGCAAAAGCAGCGCGTGGCCCGTCCCAATAGCACCGAGGAGGCCGAACTCGCCGCCTTCAGCCAGGGCAAGGTGTGCATGTTCCCCAGCGGGCAGTGGTACCTCGACCGCTTCGAGACCCAGAAGATGAACTTCGGCGTCACCTTCATGCCGCGTGTGGGCGGTACCGTGCGCGACGCCGCGTGGGGTGGATCGAGCCACCTGACGTTGCCGAGGCAGCGCCCCGGATACGACGCCAACAAGCGCGCCGCCGCCCTCGCCTTCATGTCGTGGCTCGCGCAGCCCGCGCAGAACCTCACCTGGACCGCGACCGGCAGCCTGCCCACCCAGGGGGCCGTGGCCCGCAACGCCAAGTTCGAGACGGCGGCCATCAGCGGCGTCTTCGACCGCCTGAACAGCGTGTACGCCACGAGCGGCTTTCCCTGGGTCGGTCAGGTGATGGTGCCCTTCGATCAGGCGTGGGAGGCCGCCTACCTGGGCAAGAAGCCCGTCGCGCAGGCCCTGAACGACGGCGTGCGTGAGGCGAACAAGCAGATCGAGCAGGCGCGCAAGAACTTCCAGCAGTAACGGCCCCCCGGCGGCCCGGCTCCCTCACCACGCTCCACTGGGTCAGGGAACGGGCCGCCTCCCTTTCGCCCTCCTTCCCCGCGCGAGGTGCCCGCCCCATGACCGTCACGAATGCCCCCTCCGAAGTGGCTACGGCCCGCGCCCCCGCGCCGCGCCCGCGCCTGAACATCGAACCCTACCTCTACCTGCTGCCGCACGCGCTGCTGTTTTTCGTCTTCACCATCTATCCCATCGGCTACGGCCTGTACATCAGCCTGCACCGCTGGGACCTGCTGAGCGGGCGTCAGCCCTTCGTGGGAGGGGAGTTCTACCGCAACATCTTTACGCCGGGCACCCCACAGGCCGACTTCTTCTGGAAGACGCTGTGGAACACGACCTTCTTTACCATCGTCAGCGTGCCGCTGCTCGTGGCGGCGGCGCTGGGGCTGGCCCTGCTGCTGCACAAGCCGATCTTCGGGCGGGCCTTTTTCCGGGCGGTGTTCTTCATGCCGGGCATCCTCACCGTATCGGTCATGGGCATCCTGTGGCGCTGGATGTTCGACAACCAGATCGGGCTGGTGAACGCGGCGCGCGAGCTGTTCTTCCGGGCACCGCCGATCCCCTGGCTCTCGACCGAGGGGCTGGCGTGGGTGCCCATCGTGGTGGGGACGATCTGGTGGACGCTGGGCTTCAACATGACGCTCTACCTCGCCGCGCTCGGCAACGTGCCCGCCTCGCTGTACGAGGCCGCCTCGCTCGACGGGGCGACGCCGTGGCAGAGTTTCCGCTTCATCACCGTGCCCATGCTGGCCCCCGTGACCCTCTTCGTCCTCGTGACGACGGCGCTGGCGTCCTTCCAACTGTTCGGGCAGTCGCTCGTCATCACGAACGGGGGGCCGAGCCGCTCGACCCAGAGTGTGATCCAGTACATCACCGAGGAGGGCTTCACGAACGCGCAGTATTCGAGCGCCGCCGCGATGGGCTTCGTGTTCGGCCTGTTCATGCTCGTGCTGACGGCCATCCAGTTCCGCTCGATGGCGCGTGACGTGAAGGAGACGGGCGCATGACGGTCGCCCCGCCTCCCCCCGCCGGGTCCACCACACCCCGCCGTCGCCGGATGCCGCGTGACCTGCCCCGCTTCATCGTCCTGTGCCTGCTGTCGGTGCTGTTCCTCGCGCCGATCTACTGGATGATCTCGACCTCGCTGAAGACGGAGGCGGACGCCATCGCCACACCGGTGCAGTGGATTCCGCGCAACATCACCTTCGAGAACTACACCTCGGTGCTGACCTCGCCCGACGGCAACATCCTGCGCTGGACGTGGAACTCGCTGTACGTGGCCGCCGCGTTCACAATCATCCACGTCGCCCTGTGCGCGCTGACGGCCTATCCCCTCGCCCGCATGCAGTTCCGGGGGCGCAACGCCTGGTTCTGGTTTATCCTGTCGAGCCTGATGATTCCGGGCATCGTGACCCTGATTCCGACGTACATCATGATGCTGAATTTCAACTGGATCAACTCGTACCACGCGCTGATCTGGCCGGGCATCAGCGGCGTCTTCGGCGTCTTCCTACTGCGCCAGTTCTTCGTGGGCATCCCGCGCGAGCTGGAGGAGGCCGCCCGGCTCGACGGGGCGAACAGCCTGCAAATCCTGTGGCGCATCATCCTGCCGCTGAGCATCCCCCCGCTCGTGACCCTGGCGGTCTTCTCGTTCATGGGGTCGTGGAACAACTTCCTGTGGCCGCTGTTCACCGTCACCGACGTGGACAAGATGACCCTTCCGGTCGGCATCACCACCTTCTCGCAACGGTACGTGACCGAGTACGGGAAGCTGATGGCCTCGACCACGCTGGCGGCGGTGCCCGCACTGATCGCGTACCTCCTCGCCCAGCGCTTCCTGGAGTCGGGCCTCTCCACCTCGGGGTTGAAGGAATGAAGACGACACGCCTCGCCCTGACGCTCACGCTCGGTGCCCTGCTCGCCCCCTCCCCGACCCTCGCGGGTGGTGGGGCCACGGCGACCCGGCCCGCCCCGACGGCCACCTTCAAGAATCCCGTTCTCGACGAGAACTTCCCCGACCCCCATATCCTCAAGGTGGGGAACACCTACCACGCCTACGCGACGAACAGCGCGAATGCCAACGTCCCCCACGCCGTCAGCCGCGACCTCGTGCGCTGGGAGGTGGGGGGCGACGCAATGCCCACGCTGCCGGGCTGGGCGAAGGGGGGGCGCACCTGGGCACCGGAGGTCGCGCGCTTCGGCCAGCGGTACGTCCTCTACTTCACCGCCTGGCACGAGGAGAGCGGTCGCCAGTGCATCGGGGCGGCCACGTCCACCGCCCCCGCCGGACCCTTCAAGCCCGCGCCCGGCGACCCCCTCGTCTGCCAGCTCGACGAGGGCGGCAGCATTGACGCCAGCGCCTTCCGCGATGTGGACGGCAAGAATTACCTGCTGTGGAAGAACGACGGCAACTGCTGCAATCAGGCGACGAACCTCTACCTGCAACCCCTGGACGCGACCGGGCTGAGGCTGACGGGCAAGGCCAGCACCCTGATCCAGAACTTCGCGCTGTGGGAGGGCAACGTCATCGAGGCCCCGACCCTGCACCGGGCGGGCGGCGTGTACTACCTGCTGTACTCGGCGGGACCCTTCGACAGCGACCTGTACGCGGTGGGGTACGCGACGGCCCCGAGGATCACCGGACCCTACCGCAAGGCCCCAGAGAACCCCATCCTCGTGAGCAAGGGAGCGGTCGCCGGGCCGGGGCACCAGACGGTCGTCACCGATGGCGCGGGCCGCACCTGGCTCGCCTACCACGCGTGGACGGCGGGCAAGATCGGTGACGCGGTGGGCTACCGCAGCATGTACCTCGACCGGGTGACGTTCGGTGGCGGCAAGGTGCGGGTCAACGGGCCGACGCTGACGCCGCAGGCGAGGCCGACGCCTTGAGGTGGGGGTGAAGTGGCGCGGCCTTCCAGAGCCGTTGAAAGAAGGGTCCGGCCTCTGTTGATCAGGTGAGCTGGTCACACGCCCCCTCACCCCGGCCCTCTGCTTCGCAGCTCTGCGCGTCACCCACGAGGGGAGAGGGAGAAAGGAGCTAAAGCTCTCGCTCTTAGCCCCTCCCCCTTGAGGGGGGAGGCCGGGTGGGGGTGAGCGGGCGGCGCATCCCCGGAACATAGATGGACTAACTACCGTGCTTGTTCACCTATCGTTCGTCGTCATTGAGTTTCAAGGCTGCTCACGCCTTCAAAGCTCCCGTCTTCTCTAACGAAAGGTCCATCCATGCGTGACCCCCTCCCCCAAGAACCTCTCTACCCCGGCAACTTCGCCGATCCCTTCGTCCTGCTCGTGGACGGGACGTACTACGCCTACGGCACCGGTCTTCATGGGCGGGCGGGGCAGCAGGCCTTCGAGGTGCTGTCCTCGCCCGACCTCGTTCACTGGACCTCGCACGGGGGGGCGCTCGAACCGCTGACCCCGGAGGAGCAGGACTACTGGGCACCCGAGGTCACGCGGAATGGAGACACATTCTTCATGTACTCCTCCGTGGGACAGGGCGATAAGGGGCACCACCTCCGGGTAGCGACGGCCCCGCACCCGCTCGGCCCCTTCACCGACCTCGGGTTGAACCTGACGCCGGACGAGCCGTTCGCCATCGACCCCCACCCCTTCCGGGCACCGGACGGCTCGTGGTGGCTGTTCTTCGCGCGGGACGACCTGACCAGCGAGCGGCCCGGCACGGTCCTCGCCGTGGCCGAGTTGCACGACATGAAGCGTCTGGGGGAGACGCGGACGATTCTCCGAGCGACCGGGGACTGGCAGATGTACCAGCGTGCCCGCCCGATGTACGGTGCGGTGTACGACTGGCACACGCTGGAGGGTCCTTTCGTGCTGTACCGGGACGGGGGGTACCACCTGCTGTATTCCGGTGGGGCCTGGACGAACGAGAGCTACGGGGTCGGGCACGCGGTCGCTGACCACCCGCTCGGCCCGTGGACGGAACCCAGCCCCGGCGCGAACGTGCTGCGGACCGCCGGACACCTGCGCGGCCCCGGTCACGCCAGCGTCACCCAGGGACACGACGGGGACATTCTCGTCTTCCACGCCTGGAACGAGGAGCGCACCAAACGGCAGCTCCACGCCGCGCCGCTGCGCTGGGAGAACGGCGCACCCACGGCCCTTCCCTCGCCCGTCCACTCGTAGCTCACCCCGGAGGTTTTCCCATGCCGCGCACCGCCCGTCTCCGCTCTACCCTGCTTGCCCCGTCCGTCCTCGGTGCCCTGCTCCTCTCAGGGTGTGACCGGTTCAGTCCTCCCCAGACCGGGCGCACCTACACCAACCCGCCCGTCATCACGAAGGCGGACGGCACCCGCGTGGAGTCCTGCGCCGACCCCGACATCCTGCGCGGCACCGACTCCACCTGGTACCTGTACTGCACCACCGACCCGCACAACGCCTCCGAGCGCGACGCGCAGGGCAATCCCGTCTTCCACCTCATCAGCATGGCGAAGTCGGCGGACCTCGTGAACTGGACGTACGTGGGCGACGCCTTCACGACCAAGCCGGACTGGGTGAAGGACGACGCGGGGCTGTGGGCACCCGAGGTGGTGCGGCAGGGCAACACGTACCTCCTCTACTACACGGCCTCCGACACCGAGGCGGGCGGCAGCGCCATCGGGGTCGCCACCGGGCCGACGCCGACCGGGCCGTGGACGGACAGCGGCACCCCCGTCGTGGAGCCGCAGCCCGCGCCCGGCCCGGATGCGGACCCGAATGGTCGCCGCTGGGTGTTCGACCCGGAGGTGCTGACGGACGCCTCCGGCAACCGCTGGATGTACTACGGCAGCTACTTCGGCGGCATCTCGGTGCGGCGGCTCAGCGGCGACGGGCTGAGGACCGACCCCGCCACCCAGCGCGAGGTCGCGCTCGACAACCGCTACGAGGGCGCGCAGGTGGTGTATCACGGCGGCCTCTACTACCTGATGGCCTCGGCCACCAACTGCTGCGGCGGGCCGCTGACGGGCTACAGCGTCTTCGTGGGCCGCTCGGCCAGCCCGACGGGTCCCTTCGTGGACAGGGACGGCGTGTCCCTCCTCGACCCCCGCGTGGGCGGTACCCCGGTGCTGAGCATGAACGGCAACCGCTGGGTCGGCCCCGGCCACAACGTCGTCTTTCAGGACGCCGCCGGGCGGCACTGGACGGCCTACCACGCCATCGACCGCCTCGACCCCTACCTCGACGTGACGCGCAACCTCAACAAGCGCCCGATGCTCCTCGATCCCGTGGACTGGGTAGACGGCTGGCCCACCGTGCGGGGCGGCGCGTGGGCGTCCGACGGGACGCGGCCCGCCCCCGCCGCCCAACCCGGCGAGGCGACGGCTCCCGCGTCCGCCGTGGTCGGGCAGGACAGTCTGGGAAACCAGCTCGACGCCTACAGCGACGACTTCACCGGCTCCACCCTCGCCTCCCGCTGGACCTGGGTGCGCCCGCCCGCCGACGGGACGACCGGCCTGGAAGACGGCACCTTCCGCTTCGACACCCAGTCCGCCGACCTGTACGTGGACAGCAACGACGCCTCCGTGCTGACTGCGGAGGCACCCACCGGGAATTACGCCGTGGAGGTCAAGCTCAACATCGACCTGCCCGACGAGGGGTGCTGCTTCAACTATTCCCAGGGCGGCCTCGTCATCTACGGCGACGACAACCGCTTCCTCAAGGTCGCCGTCTTCTCCAACTTCAACACGCGCCAGATCGAGTTCGCCAAGGAGGTTGCCGCCGGGCAGGAAGGCTACCCCCGCTACGGCAACACCGTCCTCGCCTCGCCGGGCCGCGACACCTGGCTGCGCGTCGTGCGCCGGGCGAGCGGGAACGAGGAGACCTACACGGGCTACTCCAGCCGCGACGGGGTGAACTGGACGCGCGGCGGCACCTGGACCCACAACCTCGGTGGGGCGAAGATCGGCCTCGTCTCGATGGGCGGGGCGGGCTTCACCACCCGTTTCGATTACGTGCGGGTGTACAACTTGAAGGACTGAAGAGCAGGTGTCAAAAAAGCTGGAAGCCGCGTCCTCTCCGGCCTCCAGCTTCTTTTTTGGAGTTCAGGCGTCCGGGTCCGCCTCCCAGTCCGTCAGGGTGTAGGCACCGAGCACCGTGCCCGCCAGCCCCAGGAAGTACGCGCGCTCCTTGCCGCCCTTCAAACTTGCCACCAGAAAGGGCAGCGCCGCCAGCGCGGGCACGCTCGACAGCTCGATCTTGCCGTGCAGCGGGAAGGGAATCGTCCGCTTCAGGGCCGGGGGATAGTCCGTCAGGGCGCTGATCACGAGGTACGTTCCCGCGAAGGCGTAGGACGCCGTGCGCGCCGCCCCGTTCAGTCCCAGCAGGGAGGGCGCGGCCAGCATCGTGCCGCAGGCGACGTAATCGATGATTCCATGCACGCGGGGCTTGATCGGCTTCATGCGACTCAGCATGAGGACGCACGCCTCAACGTGGATGGCTTTTCTCCCAAGCCCTCTTGAGAACGTGGCTGTCGGAACAAAGTGTATTGTCTATCTATTCGCGGCGCTCGTCTTTCTAAGCTCATCCGTAGTCTCAGACTCCTCAACCCAATCCGGAACACCACAGTCTTTTTTCTTACGCTCCTTCATGGCTCAACTTTGACTTCACAAGGATTCACGGCTGCATGAAGGTGGGAGGGTTTGACGAGGCTTCTCCCGCTGGCAAACTACCGGGGCACATCGTTCCCTGGAGGTTTCACCATGAACAAGAACCGACGTTTGATGGCTTCCGCCCTCGCCCTGAGCATCGCCCTGCCCGCCGCCCTCGCCGGGGGGGCCGAGGGGCAGTCCACCGCCCAGAACGCCCAGACGAGCGGTCAGAGCACCGCGCAGGTGTCCAACGACACCGACGTGCTGTTCATGGAAGTGGCGACCATGAGCAACCTCACCGAGATCAACACCTCGCGCCTCGCCCTGCAAAAGAGCAGCAACGCGCGGGTGCGGGCCTACGCGCAGGAGATGATCACCGAGCACACGCGGGCACAGGCCGAGCTGAACGCGCTGGCCGCCGCCAAGGGCGTCAAGCTCACCGACAAGCCGGGGGCCGACCAGCGCATCCAGTACAACCGCCTCACCACCCTGTCGGGCGCGGCCTTCGACGCGGCCTACAAGAACGTGCAGGTGGGCGGGCACCAGATGACCCTCGACCTGATCGAGACCTACCGCTCGGTGGGCAAGGACCAGCAGGCCCTCGCCTACGCCGCCAAGATTCAGCCCGTCGTGGCCCGGCACCTCGCCGAGGCGAAGACGCTGCCCTGAGAGACGGAGCAGGGGAGAGGAGAGGGCCGCTCGCTGTGGGCGGCCTTTTTCCTGGAGAGATGCAAAAGCGCCCCACACCGTCTTCAACTCGGTGCGGGGCACCCAAATTCAACCCTTGCTCCCCGTTATCGCTACCCCTTCACGCCCCCGCTCGTCACGCCCTGGATGTAGTAGCGCATCAGGAAGGCGAAGAGCGCCACCAGCGGCAGAGCGGAGAGGACGTAGGAGGCCATCAGCGCCCCGTAGTTGGGCGCGCCGGCGTTGGAGGCCCCGCCCCCCTGGAAGTTCACGAGCGCGACGGGCAGGGTGCGGTGTGCCTCGTCCAGCACCAGAGAGGGGAGCAGGTACTCGTTCCACACCGGGATCAGCCGGATGATCGCCACGCTGATGAGGATGGGCCGGGCGATGGGCAGCACGATGCGCCACAGCAGTTGCAGGTGCCCCGCCCCGTCGAGCCGCGCGGCCTCCAGCATGTCCTTCGGCAGCGCCTCGAAGGCCGCCCGCAGCACGAGGATGGCAAAAGGCTGCCCGATGGCGATGGTCGGGAGGATGAGCGCGAGGTAATTGCTCGGCAGCGGCAGCGCCCGAATCTGCACGTACAGCGGGATCAGGGTCAGGAACTCCGGCACGAGCAGCAGCGCGAGGGTCAGCCCGAAGAGGAGGTGGCGGCCCGGAAAGTCCATCAGGGCGAAGGCGTAGGCGCTAAGAGAAGCGAGGACCAGCGTCGCCAGCACGCTCGTCACCGTCACGACGACCGAGTTCAGGAGCGGCCCCTGAATCTGATTCCACGCGAGGGTGTAGTTCTCGGGGTGCAGGGTGGCGGGGATGTTCAGCAGGTTCTCGGCATACTGCACCGGACTCTTGAGGGAGTTGACGGTGGTGAAGTACAGCGGGAAGAGGGCGAGCAGCCCGAGGAGGACGAGGATCGCCTGACGCACCGCCTCGCCCGGCGTGAAGCCGGAACGGCCCGGCCCGGCGCTCACCGCGTCCCCCGGCTGATCAGGCGCGAGAGCAGCGTCATCGCCACGACCACCACCAGCAGCAGCACCGCGATGGCCATCCCGTAGCCGTACTCGCCGTCGCGGGTGGCCGTGAAGTACATCAGCAGCGCGGGCACGGTGGTGGAGTAGCCCGGCCCCCCCGAGGTCAGCACGAGCGGGCTGATGAAATACTGGACGTTCCCGATGATCGCCAGCACCGCGATGAGTCCCAGTTGCGGGCGCAGCAGCGGCAGGTCGATGCGCCACACCCGCCGCCAGCCCGTCGCCCCGTCGATCTTGGCCGCGTCGAACACGTCCTCGGGAATCGCCTGAAGCCCGGCGTACAGCAGCAGGAAGTTGAAGGCGTCGATGTACGGGAACCCCAGGAAGATCAGGCTGTAGAGCGCCGTGTCCGGGTCGCTGAGCCACTCGTGCCGCAGCCCCCCCAGCCCCACCGCCCCCAGCAGCCCGTTGAGCAGCCCATCGCTGCGGTAGAAGCTGCTCCACACCAGCAGCAGCACCAGCGACGGAACCACGATGGGCACCACGAACAGCGTCCGGTAGGCGTACTGCCGCCGCCCCCCGCGCAGGTGGAAGATCAGCTCCGCCACCAGCAGCGGCGGCACGAGCGCAAGGAGGAGGCCCAGGACCACCCAGATCATCATGTGCTGCACGGCCTCGCCCATCACCGGATCGCTTACGGCCCGCTGGAAGTTCTCCAGCCCCGTGAAATTGGGCACGTTCAACCCGTCCCAGTCGGTAAAGGCGCGCGTGATGGCGACGTAGGCCGGGTAGTACGAGAAGTAGCCCACCAGCAGCAGCGTCGGCAACAGGAAGAGGTAGGCGGGCCAGCCCCGGCGCAGCCGCGTGAGGGCCGCGCGACGGGAGGCCGGGTCGGAACGGAAGCCGGGCAGGGCGGTCATGGGGTCTCCTCGGTGGGAGGCACTCGGGAAGCGGTCAGGGATTAGCGGTCAGCTCTCAGCCGTCAGCAAGAACCAGGCTCCCCGCTTCACCGATGCGCTCCAAAAAAGGCGGCAGGCCGGGAAGCACGCGCGTGGGCGGTGTCCCGGCCTGCCGTCAGGCGGCCCGGCCTATGGGCCAGGTGTGGCTGAGGGTGGTCAAGAGAAAGGCGAAATCACACATGGGGTCTCCTGAACGGTCGGCTCTCAGCGTGACGCCTGTCTTTGCTGACCGCTGACGGCTGAAAGCTGAGAGCTTAAAGCTGACCGCTCCTCCTAATACTTCGACAGGTCCACCTTGTTCTTGCGGGCGTAGTCCTGCGCGGCGCGGTCGAGGACCGTCTGCGCCTGTGCCCTCGCCTGATCGAGCGTGAGGTTGCCGCTGAGGTACAGCCCGAAAATCTTCTGCATGTCCACCCAGCCCAGGTTGGCCGAGGCGTTCGCCGTGCCGATGGAACGTTCGGGCAGCTTGAGCTGGGCCGTGACGGCCCCCGCGTCGAAGTTGCTCAGGGCGAGCTTGACGCTCGTGCCGGGCCAGGTGGGCGCGTAGGTGCCCTGCTCGGCGGTGAGGCGCTGGAGGTTACGCGGCGTGCCGAAGTAGCGCATCCAGTCGAGGACGGCCTCCGTCTTGCCCTTCTCGCGCATGGTCTTGTTGGAAAGCGGGGTACTCATCGCGTACTGGAGGCCGCCCGTGCCCGCGTAGGCGTTGGCGGTGTTCGCGCCGGTCGCGTATTTGCTCTCGTTCTTGCTGAGTTTCGGGAAGTTGAACGCCCCCACCGGGAACTTCACGCCGGAGTCCAGCATGTCGCGGACCTTGTAGCTGCCCTCGTAGATCATGGCCTCCTTCTGGCCCACGAAGTCCTGGAAGGCGTCGTAGTTCTTGCCGGGGTCGGCGGCGATGTAGTCCTTCGGCCAGGTGTCGGTGAACTGCTTCATGATCGGCCACCACGACATGAAGCGGTCGTCCTTGGGCGTCAGGATGCCCTTGGAGATCGCCACCGCCTCGTCGAGCGGCGACTGGCCGGGCAGCCCGTCGTAGCCCGCGAGCCGCGCGTAGTCCTTCGAGTACAGGTCCGACAGGAAGTGGCGGCTCCACCACGGGTAGGCCGGGACCGCGTGCATGGGGTAGATGCCCGCGCCCTGAAGTTTTTTCGATGCCGCGATCAGCTCGGGCCAGGTCGCCGGAGCCTTCGTGATTCCGGCCTTCCTGAACAGGTCCTTGTTGTAGAAGATGGTGTAGACCACCTTGTCGCCGCTGAGTGTGAAAACCTCGCCCCTGGGGTTGCGGCTCTCGGCGAGCTGTGCTTTGTCCATCACGTCCTGCCAGGCCTTGTTGCCGGGGATGTATGGGTTGGGCTGCTTGAACGCTGGGGCGAGGTCGGCGGCCACCCCCCTGGGCAACGTCGAGTTCAGGCTGTAGGACTGCGCCCAGTAGATGTCGTACAGCTCGCCCGCCGCCGCCTTGACCCGGATCATGGTGTTCGTGTCGGGAACCGGCTCCTTGTGGAACCTGATCTTGATGCCGGGATATTTCCTCTCGTACTCGCTGGCGATCTGCTGAAAGACCTTGAGCGGGTTCTTCACGCCGGGATAGTCGGGCGTGTAGTCGGCGGCGACCATGTAGATCGTGCCCCGCCACGCGCCGGGCGCGGCGCTCGCCGTGGAGACGACGGCACTGGAACTGAGAAGCAGGGCGGTCAGGGTCAGTCTGCGGTTCATAAGCTTCCTCCCATGAGGTGAATCTGGCGGGAGCATAACAAGCGCGCAGTGCGGAAAATGGCCGATTTGTTATGTATTTCAAAATGTTGGGACCCCGGCGACACTGATGCATGCCCCTCTTCGAGACCCTGCTCGGCCTCCTGCTCGGCGCGACCATCCTCTCCGTCGTCGCCCGGCGGCTGAGCATCCCCTCTCCCACCCTTCTCGCGGTGGGCGGGGCGGTCGTCGCATTCCTTCCGGGAGCGCCCCGCTTCGAGCTGCCCCCCGAACTGATCCTGGCGGTGTTCGTCGCCCCCATCCTGCTGGACGCGGCCTACGACACCTCGTTGCGCGACCTGCGGGAGAACTGGCAGGCGGTGCTGTCGCTCGTCGTGGTGGCGGTCGGCCTGACGACGGTCGCCGTGGCCCTCACCGCCCGGCTGCTCTTCCCCGACCTGCCCTGGGCGGCGGCCATCGCCCTCGGTGCCCTGCTCGCCCCTCCCGACGCCGTGGCCGCGCTGGCCGTCCTGCGGCAGGTCAACCCGCCCTACCGCCTCCGCAAGATTCTGGAGGGCGAGAGCCTGCTCAACGACGCCTCCGCCCTGCTGATCTACACCCTGGCGGTCGGGGCGGTGGCCGCCGGGAGCTTCAGTCTGGTGGGGGCGCTGCCGACCTTCGCCCTCGTGGTGTTCGGCAGCGTCGCGGTCGGGTGGCTGCTGAACTGGCCGGTCGGCCTGCTGATCGGGCGCATCGACGACGCCCCCACCTCGGTCGTCGTCCAGTTCGTGCTCACCTTCGCCATCTGGCTCCTCGCCGAGCGGCTGGGCCTCTCCCCCGTGGTCACGACGGTCGTCTTCGGCCTGACGGCGGCGAGGCGGTCGGGTCTCGCGGCGCGGCTGAGGGTGCCGACCTTCGCCGTCTGGGACGCCGTGACCTTCGTGCTGAACGTCCTGGCCTTCACCCTGATCGGCCTGGAGCTGGGGCCGATTCTGGAGGTGCTGGGCGGGGCGGAACTCCGGCGCTCGCTCGTCGCCGCGCTCGTCATCCTGGCCGTGGTGATCCTCGTGCGCCTGCTCTGGGCGCTGTCCTACGCCCTCTCACGGGGAAGGTGTCGCCCGTCCGGCGTCCACCCGGCCCCACCCTCCACGGCCCCGCTGCGGGCGAAGAGCGGGCTGGTGATCGGCTGGTCGGGGATGCGCGGCATCGTCACGCTGGCGACGGCCCTCGCGCTCCCGGAGGGCTTCCCGGAGCGGGACTTCATCCAGCTCACCGCCTTCGTCGTCGTGCTGGGCACGCTGGTGCTTCAGGGCCTGACGCTGCGCCCGCTACTCCTGCGGCTGCGGCTGCCCCAGGACACGACGGTGGAGACGGAAACCAGCCTGGCGCGGGGCGCGGCGCTGGGGGCGGCCCTGGGAAGCCTGGATGGCGACGACTCCGGGGCCGCACAACGCCTGAAGCTCGAATACCGGGAGGCCCTGGCCCAGACCCGGAGCGGGGGAGACCCGCGTGACACGCGCGACAACGTGCTGCGGCAGCGGGCGGTCGGGGCGGCCCGCCAGGCCCTCGCCGAGCTTCGCCGCACCGGGAGGATCGGGGACGACGCCTACCACCTCGTCGAGGAGGAACTGGACTGGCTGGAGCTGAGCGCCGGGCCAGCATCGACGCCCGCCTGACTCCGCTCGATGGTCAATAAGAAGAGAGCGTTCCAGACGTGCTTTCTTTTCCCTCCCTCCTTGTGGGGGACTTGCAAAGCTGCGAAGCAGAGGGTCGGGGAGGGGGGTGACGAGCGGCGCTCGTCCTCCTGCTGAACAGCGAAAACGCCCCCGCTGCCCGATCTGCAATTCACATCAGGCGTCAACTGCCCGGCGGTGGAAAGAGCGGGCGGCGTCACGCCATGAACGCCCGCTTGACCCGGACCGGCCCCGATGTTACGCTCCAGTTAGCTCACACAATAAGCCAACTCAGGGAGGCGGATATGGCCCCAGCCAGAGGCGATCTCGGCGTCCTGCGCGCCCATAACCGCCGCGTCATCCTCAACCATCTGAGACGACTCGGCCCCGTCAGTCGCACCCAACTCGTCGAACTGACCGGCCTCAGCTCCGCCTCCATCACCGGCATCACCGCCGAACTCATGGGGGACCGCCTCCTCACCGAACGCAGCGTCGGCGAGGCCGGCAGCAGCGGGGGCCGCCGCCCCATCCTCCTCGACATCGACTACACCGCGCATTACGCCGTCGGCCTCAAGCTCCGCGAGGACCGCATCATGGCCGTCCTCACCGACCTCTCCACCGCCGTTCTCGCGCACGTCACCGAACCCCTGGATGGGCACGACCCCCACGAGGTCGCCTCCCAGATCGCGCGTCTCTGCAAGGCGCTCTCCCGGCGCGCCCGCATCGACCCCACCCATGTCATCGGCATAGGCATCGGTCTTTCCGGCGTGATCGACGCCCTTCAGGGCAACGTCGTCCATGCGCCGCTGCTCGGCTGGAGGAACGTGCCCCTCGCGCCCCTCGTCCGGGAGCGCACGGGCCTTCCCACCCACATCGACAACGACGTGAACAGCCTCGCCGCCGCCGAACGCCTCTTCGGGCACGGCAAGCACAGCGCCCACTTCCTCACCGTCGCGCTCGGGCGGGGCCTGGGCAGCGCCCTCGTCCTGGGCGGCGAACTCCACCGTGGTCGCCGGGGTGGCGCGGGCGAGTTCGGTCACAACGTCGTCGTCCCGGATGGCCGCCCGTGTTCCTGTGGCCGCCGGGGCTGCCTGGAGGCGTACACCTCCGAACCCGCCCTGCTGTCCCAGTTTCAAGAACGGCATCCTGACCTCGCCCCGCAGATCACGACCGTGAACGAACTCGTCACGCTCGCGGAGGGTGGGCACGACGGGGCCGCCAGCCTCCTCGCCGATGCCGGACGGCTGCTCGGCACGCACCTGTCGTACCTCGTCAACACCCTCGACCCCGAGCTGATCGTCATCGGCGGCGAGGGCACCCGGCTCGGTCCCCTGTTCTTCGACCCTCTCCGGGAGGCCGTCCGCGCCCGCGCCTTCGACGGCCTCGCCGACGACCTCCCCGTCGTGATCGACGCCTGGTCCGACGACGACTTCACCCCCTGGGCACGCGGGGCCGCCAGCCTCGCAGTGCAGTGCGCGTTCGACTTCGGAACGCTCGCGGAAGGAGCCGGAATGACCCACCTGCGCTGAGCCACCCACGGCCACACCGCCCCGTGTCCCCAGGTTCTTCCTCAAGGAGTGCGTTATGACCAAGACCGCCCGCTGCACCGCCGTGACCGCCCTGCTGCTCGGTGCCGCCCTCTCCAGCGCGGGCGCGCAGGGCCGGAAGACCGTTGTCTTTCTGTCCAGCCAGAACGAGGACGTGGGGTACACCCGCGTCATCAGCGAGCTGTCCAGGGAGTACCAGAAGACCCACCCGAACTTCGCGTACCAGTACCAGGGCAACACCACCGAGATGACGCAGAAGCTCCAACTTCTCGCCGCCAGCAAGAGCCTGCCCACCCTGTACTCCATCGGCGAACCCGCCTTCCTGCAACAACTCGCCCGGCAGGGCCAGGCCACCGACCTGGAGGCGACCTTCAGGCGGCTGGGCATCTACAACCAGCTCAACCCGGTCGCCGTGGACCTGAACAAGAAGCTCACCGGCGGAAAACTCCTCGGCCTGCCGCTCGAACTCAACATCGAGGGCTTCTGGTACAACAAGAAACTCTTCGCGGAGAGTGGCCTCAAGGAACCCCGCACCTGGGACGAGATGCTCGCCGCCGCCGAGAAGTTCAGGCAAAGGGGCATCCAGCCGTTCGCCGCGTCCGGTCAGCAGAAGTGGCCGCTCACCCGGTTGATGGGCGGGTACGCCGTCCGCAAGCTGGGGGCCGACGCGATGGACCGCGTGAAGGCGGGCACCCTGAAGCTCACCGACCCCGCCTTCGTGGAGGCGGCGCGCGCCGTGCAGGACATGGGCCAGAAGGGGTATTTCGGTCGGGGCGTGAACACCATCGACTACGACACCGCCGTGGATACCTTCCTGGGGGGCAAGGCGGCCATGTTCTACATGGGGAGCTGGGAGCTGCGGACCTTCAACGACCCCGCCCGCAACAAGATCGGCGTGGGGAACATCGGGTTTTTCAACACCCCGCTCGTCAGGGGCGGCAGGGGCACCCTGAACGACTGGTCGATCAACACCGGCCTCACCGTCGCCGTCAACCAGTCTCAGAACGACGCGGCACTCGGCGACTGGATGAGATACGTCTTCGCCAACTACGCCAACCGCGCGATGGGCGACCTCGGCATGCTCACCGGCTTCAAGGTGACGAAGATGCCTGCCAACGTTCCCGCACTGACCACGCTGACCCAGCAGAAGCTCAACACCGCCAGGAAGGGCTACCTGTGGTTCGAGGCGTACTTCTCCGCGAAGGCGACGGCGGTCTCGCAGGACAACGTGCAACTCCTCGTGACGGGCGACCTGAGTCCCGAGGAGTACCTGGCGCAACTGCAAGCCGCGCTGAGGTAGACGGCAGGCATTTCCAGCGAAGAGGAAGGCGAGGGCCGTCGGCTCGCACGGACTGGACCTGTGCTGACGCGGCGGCCTCACACGCGCCGCTCCAGTCGTGGCACCCCCAAACGGACCGGTCTCACGTCGTGAACGGCGAGCACGTCAGCCCGTCGCCCAGTGCTTCCAGGCCGCCTGTCCCGTCGGCCCGTCCTCGCCCCTGCCCACGAGCGGACGCGGGGAAGGGGAGACCCTATCCGGCTCCTCTCACAAAAGGAACTCCATGACCACAGAAAAACTTGATCACGGCTCCTCTTCCGGCCAGCAGAGCGGAACGGCGAGGCGCACCTCCATCACCCCCGGTAGGCTCTGGCTGGACACGGGCGGCCACCTCATTCAGGCCCACGGCGGGTCCATCCTGTTCGAGAACGGCACCTTCTACTGGTACGGCGAGAACAAGGAGCGCACCACCGGCGGGAGCGACATCTGGCACTGGGGCGTCCGCTGCTACGCCTCGCGCGACCTGTACAACTGGGACGACCTCGGCGTGATCATCCCGCCCGTCCTGGACGATCCCACCTCGCCCCTACACCCGGCGCAGAAGATGGACCGCCCGCACATCATCCACAACCGCCTCACCGGCCAGTACGTCTGCTGGGTCAAGGTGATGTACCCCGACGACACGCAGAAATCCACGGTCCTCGTCGCCGACTCGCTCCTCGGTCCGTACCGCATCGTCCGCACGAACCTGCGACCGCTGGGCATGAGCGCCGGGGACTTCGATCTGGTCGTGGACCCCACCGACGGCAAGGCGTACTTCTACTTCGAGCGGGTCCACAGCGAGCTGATCTGCGCGGACCTCACGGGGGACTCCACGGACGTGACGGGGTATTACTCCACCCACTTCCCGCAGCCCCACCCGCCGTTCGTGCGGGAGGCCCCCGCGTACTTCCGGCGCGGTCATCTGCACTACCTGTTCACGTCGGGCACCACCGGGTACTTCCCGAACGCCTCGGAGGTGGCGGTGGCGCGGACGTACCACGGGCCGTGGACGGTGCTGGGCGACCCTCACCCGGACGACGAGGCGCGCACGTCGTACCGTTCGCAGATTTGTTCGGTATTCAAGCACCCGCACAAGAAAGACCTCTATATCGCCCTCGCCGACCGCTGGCTCGGAGAGCGGGAGGTCGATGCGCGGCGGGCCGCCCGGATGTTCGAGACGGCCTTCGCGAGCGGACGCCCCGGTGAATACTTCGCGCGGTACGAGCAGGACGACCCGGAGGTCTTCGCCGCGCCGGACACGTCGCGGGCGGGGTACGTGTGGCTGCCGGTGCGGTTCGACGGGGAGATGGCGTACCTGGACTGGAAGGACGAGTGGCGCGTCGAGGACTACGAGTAACGCGGCTCGCGGTGGCCTCTCCTCGGGAGCACGCGGAGACCTGAAACGTCTTGCCGAACCGCTTGGGTGTCGCTCCAGTTCTCAGCCGGGGGAATCTGACAGGTTGAGAGGAGCGGCCTCCAGGACGCAAAAAGGGACGACGAATAGGGACGACGAATAGGGACGAATGGGGACGTGACCCCTCCCAGTGCCACCCGCTCAGCACCGCTGGCTCGGCAGCGCGGACCACGGCGCATCTTCCCGGAGCCGGGCCGCAGAGAAACGGTCGCCGTCACTGGGGATCGGTCCACGGCCTGGACAGCTTCCCGGCGACGACGGCATGCCGCGCGCCGGTCGTTCCCGGCAGGGTGTTGCGCCAGCCCCGGTAGGCGTAAT